>JAYVUJ010000094.1:0-2629 GCA_043788035.1 Ferruginibacter sp.
TATCAATAAAAATATGGATCTGCCAACAAACCCCTCAGGCGCACCTGGCATGTTTCGGTGCTGCAAGCCCGGGCTAATGAAATCGCTGTTTGAAAATGCCGGCTTTAAAAGTGTAAAAGAAAAAGAAGTGCCTATCAAATTAAACGCCGGCACATTGGAAACTTTTTGGGGCATGATGACGGAAGTGGGTGCGCCCATTGTTGCCGCATTAAGCAAAGCCGATGATGCCTTGCGGCAAAAAATAAAGCAAGAAGTATTTGAACTGGTTTGCGAAAAATATCCCCAAGCCGAAGTAGCTATTGATGCAAGCGCAATAGTTATCAGTGCAGAAAAATAACCATACAAAGTGCTGCTAAAGTCTATCGTATTACTAAATTTATACAATGAAACATATTTTAACTTGTGTATTGTTGCTGCTTTCACTTGTAGCACACAGCCAGCTTGTAACCGATTCTATTTTAATTGGCGATCATTACCGCACTTTTAGTTACAACAAGCCCGCAACAAATATTACAGGTGGTAGCTTGCTATTTGTGATGCATGGTTCTGGTGGCAGGGCAAGCGATATGATAAAGCCAACTGCTAATTTACAGGCAATAGCTGGCAAGGAAAAGTTGTTGATCATTTATCCCGAAGGCTACCTGCATTACTGGAACGAATGCCGTAAATTTTCTACTGCGGAAGCTAACAAAATAAATATAGATGAAGGTGCTTTTTTTATTGCCATGATTAAAACCGCCAAACAAAAATTCGGTATCAGCAAGGATAAGGTTTTTGCAGCGGGCTTTTCTGGCGGCGGGCAAATGGCGTATAAATTAGCATTAACAATGCCCGAAAAAATAAAGGCTATTGCTGCAATTGTGGCAAACCTGCCAGATTCAGCTTCCTGCGATTGTACCTATGCTAACAAGCCTATGCCAGTGCTTATTATTAACGGCACCAGCGATGGCAACAACCCTTATAACGGTGGTGAAATGTTTGTGAATAATGCCAGTTACGGCGTAGTGCGAAGTACAGAAAATACATTTGCTTACTGGGCGACATTAGATGGCTACAAAGGAACACCCGAAAAAACTTTGTTGCCGGATACCGATACCACCGACCATAAAACAATTGAAATCTACAGTTATCACCAACCAAATAAGCCCGGTGTCACTTTACTGAAAGTTATTAATGGCAAGCACGATTACCCTGGCGACATAGATACTTATATGTATGTGTGGCAATTTTTTAAATCGCAACACATAATCAAATAAAATACCTTCGCTCCCATTTAAACCAGCAAGTGTAAAAACAATAGACTTTTATGCTACGTAGCTTCTTTTTGCTGGCAGTACACCCGTTTATTTTAATATGCAATACCTTTGCAGCATGACCTCTCAATTTTTTACTTATAATAAAGGCAAAGTAATTCAGGCATTGCGTTATCATTTTATTACCCGAAAGGAAATAAAAGCAATGATGATAGCTGTAAATTTATTTGCCATTGTTTCAGCGGCATTTTTCTTCTTTAAAAAAATTTCTCCGTTTGCCTTTTTGCTTAGCTCCGTATTGTGGTTTACGTTGATGATTGCCTTTTGGTACCTGCTGCCTTTTGTAATCTACAAGAAATCAGGAACTTTTAAAGATAAATTTAAAGCAACTTTAGGCAATGACGATTTTATCATTGAAAATGAAAGAGGCAGCCGTAAATGGCCGTGGGGCGCTTTCAGTTCAACCATGGAAAGCCCTCATTTCTTTCATTTATATTTTGATACCCGTTCTTTTTTCATTGTTCCAAAAGAAGCTTTTTCGGGCGATGAAGTAAATGCTGCAAGAAAGATATTAGTATCAAAAATTCATAAATAAAAAATTATAGCAGCGCTTTTTCCATTAAGTGGTGTTTGGTATTAACTTCTGTAAATTGTTTTCCTTTTATGGTGTAGCCAAACTTTCCATAAAAGCCAACGGCGGTATCCCGTGCATGCATCGTCAATACTTTGTATCCCTTATCCCTTGCAAGGTTTTCAGCAAAGCTTATAATTGCCTCTCCGATTCCTTTACCTTGTAAATTTTTTTGAACAGCCATCTGGCGCAGCCTTAAATTACGTTCGTCCATTTTCGTTAAAATGCAGCAGCCAAGTATTTCATCTTCATCAAAAGCCGCAATTAAAATGTCGTCCTTTTCTTTAGCCAATTCCTCATTACTAAAAGTTAGCCCCAATGGTTTTCGTAAAATATCCATCCTAAGCCGCACCATTTGCTGGTATTCGCTGCTGCCATAATCAATTTGTTTTAAGGCCATAATGCAAGGTTTTATTTGTTTAATAACTTTGGCGTCGGTATCGGAGGATTACAATATACAAATATTTTGTTTTTAATCTTGCTCAAACATGGTTTTACCCTATTATTATAACCTGCATTACCACTTAAAAATATGTAGTTGAAAATTTATTTGTTTGTTTCAACTATCAACGGCAATTTTGCCTTCTTATAAAACCTTAAAGGGAGCTTAAAAAGGGGCAATTTTGCCTTCATTATATTTCTTTGCATTTATTGCAAAAAGTATATTTTTGCACCTGATTAACTAAATAATACTACCATGTCAGACATTGCAACAAGAGTAAAGAAAATAATTGTTGACAAATTA
>JAYVUJ010000095.1:0-2018 GCA_043788035.1 Ferruginibacter sp.
ACCTATGATACTATCCATTATTTGCCCATGCTACAACGAGGAAAACTATATAGAAGCCACACTCGATAGTTTTCTTAGGCAGGAATATTACTCGTTTGAGTTAGAGATTTTAATATGCGATGGCATGAGTACCGACAACACGCGCCGGCTTGTTCAAGAGTATGCTCATAAGCATCCAAATATTCGTTTGGTGGATAATGTTAACCGAAAAACACCGTTTGCTTTTAACGTAGGTCTGGCAGCTGCAAAAGGCGAATATGTTGCCATTTTAGGAGCTCATAGTGCCTACGAAAAAAATTATTTACAAGCCTGTTATGACGCCTTAATTGAAAGTGGTTCCGTTGCTTGTACAGGTCGGGTTATTACACAGTCTGCCTACCCAAAACCTGAAGCTAAATTATGTGAATGGGTTATGTTAAGTACGTTTGGTGTATCAGGCAATTCGTTCCGTGTAATGAAAGAAGGTTATGTACATTCTGTAAATTTTCCCATAGCTAAAAAGCAAGCCCTGATTGACTTAGGTGGCTATAACGAGACTTTAGAACGCAATCAAGATAACGAAATGAATCAGCGTTTACTAGATGCTGGTTATAAGCTTTATTGCACTTGGAATACCACGGCTTATTACCGGCCACCAGCCAATGTAAAAAAGCTAATGCAATATGCTTACCGCGGTGGTTTTTGGAATGCTAAAAGCTATTTTATGCAGCCGGCAAGTATGCGGCTACACCATTTTATTCCCTTCTTCTTTGTAGTTGCAGTTATTGGTACTTTTATTCTTGGTTTGTTAGAGTTTGCCCTGCTAAAATCTTACTACTTTTTGTCACTTTGCGTATTTGGTATTGTGTTGCATTTACTTGCAGGTATGGTGGCAACTTTACGCTCTTTGCAATACGAAAACGATGCACTTAAAACGGTACTACCTTTTTTGTTTTTCGGCTTTCACTTCAATTATGGTTGGGGTACGTTAAGGGGGTTATTTGCAGGTAGAAAGTGATGTAATTTTTTCCTTTGTAACCAGCTTTTGTACTACTTCAAAACTTCGTTGCGTCGCACTCTTGTACGTTCATATCGCCCAGCAACTTTTACTGTAGCGTAAAAAGAAACCAGCATATTTCTAACTAATAATTTACCCTATACAGAAATGCATTTTGCATCTTTATTTTCTTAGTGCTCTCTATGAAATTTTCTTAAAATCTAAAAATGAAAATCCCATTCTCACCACCATATAATGATCCTGAAGTTGAAGCCGAAGTATTAGATGCTTTGCGAAGCGGTTGGATAACTACGGGTCCTAAAGTAAAGGCGTTGGAACAGGCAGTTTGCAATTATGTAAACGTGCCACAAACACTTTGCGTAAACTCTGCTACCAGTGGTATGATGTTGGCGTTGCATTGGTTTGGCATTACTCGTGGCGATGAAGTAATTGTACCGGCTTATACCTATTGTGCCACCGCTTTATCGGTAATGCATATTGGCGCAAAGCCAATAATGGTAGATGTTTGCGGCGATTTTAATATTGACTTAAAAGCTATTGAAGCTGCCATTACATCAAAAACAAAAGCAATCATTCCTGTTGATTTTGCAGGTTGGCCCTGCGATTATGATGGCTTGAATGCACTTGTAAATAATCCTACCATCAAAACTCAATTTGTACCCAAAGGCGAGCAGCAAGAAAAACTTGGCAGGATTTTGATAATGAGCGATGCTGCACATTCTTTTGGGGGAAGATACAAAGGTAAATTAACGGGAAGCTTAGCCGATATAACTGTGTTTTCTTTTCACGCAGTAAAAAATTTAACTACAGCAGAAGGCGGTTGTATCTGCTTAAATATGCCAGCACCTTTTGATAACGAAGCCATTTACAAAACCATGCGTTTGTGGAGTTTAAATGGTCAAAATAAAGATGCTTTTTCTAAAAGTCAGGCTGGTGGCTGGCGCTACGATGTCGTGTATCCAGGGTTTAAGATGAACATGCCAGATGTTTGTGCGGCTATTGGCTTGGCACAAATGCGTAA
>JAYVUJ010000096.1:0-5008 GCA_043788035.1 Ferruginibacter sp.
CAAAAAAAAGGAGGCGATGCAAGTATGGCGGCACTTATATTTGTAGCAGAGGTTACAACAATTGTAGGTATAATTTTAGCATGCTGTATTTGTTTTTTATTATTAGTGATTTTAATACCAGGCTATTTACAAGCAGCACCAGCCCCAAAATTATTAATAAACGAACCAGCAACAACTGTAATGGACAAAACAAATGGCTTAAGCTTTAACCTGTTTGTTGCAGCTGCAGTTTTAAACTTTGCAGGTGGTTCTATCGTTGGCATTACGGTGCCTTTCTACGCAAAACGCAATAAAGCGAAAAAAAACAACCCCTTCCATTTCAATAAAAATGGGGTATTTGGCGACTAAGCTGCGAATTAATTTTATTGAGCTAATGGAAGTTTGGTAAAAAAACTTATTTAGTGTCGTTATTAAAATACTAGTAAGAAAAAATCCGCTTAACGGTTGTTAAGCGGACGGTTATATAAGTTGTGTGCGGCGGCATTACCGCTTTCCCATACCCGGCATTTTACCACCCATGGGCATTTTGTTCATCATCTTCATCATGCCTTTCATTTGCTCAAATTGTTTTAAAAACTGGTTCAGTTCTGCTATGTCTTTACCGCTGCCTTTGGCAATGCGCAATTTCCTGTTAGGGTTAATTACATCGGGGTTGCGGCGCTCTTCTATTGTCATGGAATTTATCATAGCTTCAATACCTTTAAACGCATCATCGTTAATATCCACATCTTTTATTTGTTTGCCTACGCCCGGTATCATGCCCATCAAATCTTTAAGGTTGCCCATTTTTTTAATTTGCGCCAGTTGCGTTTTAAAATCTTCAAAATCAAACTGGTTCTTGCGTATCTTTTTTTCAAGCTTGGCGGCTTCTACGGCATCAAATTGTTCCTGTGCTTTTTCAACCAAACTAACAATATCGCCCATGCCTAAAATACGCTGCGCCATCCTATCGGGATAAAACACATCCAGCGTATCCATCTTTTCGCCACTGCTGGCAAACTTAATGGGCTTGTTAACGGTGTACTTAATAGATAATGCAGCACCACCGCGGGTATCACCATCCAGCTTGGTTAAAACAACACCTGTAAAATCGAGGCGTTCGTTAAAGGCTGCGGCGGTGTTTACGGCATCCTGGCCGGTCATGCTATCTACAACAAATAAAATTTCCTGGGGCTTAATGGCAGCTTTAATATCCGCTACCTCATTCATCATTATTTCATCTACTGCCAACCGGCCGGCGGTATCAACAATAATAACATTTTTATTTTTCGCTTTTGCTTCTTTGATAGCATTCTGCACAATGCTAACGACATATTTATTTTCTCTTTCACTGTAAACATCAACGCCAATTTGGCCGCCTAAAATTTCCAGCTGGTCTATTGCCGCCGGCCGGTAAACATCTGCCGCAACCAGTAAGGGCGATTTGCCTTTTTTTGTTTTAAGGTAATTAGCTAGCTTGCCACTAAAAGTTGTTTTACCACTACCTTGCAAGCCTGCTATTAAAATAATACTTGGGTTGCCGCTGATGTTGAATTCGCTTTCGCTGCCGCCCATTAATTCAGTCAGCTGGTCTTGCACTATCTTTACCATTAATTGACCTGGACTAACTGCCGTTAGCACTTTTTCGCCTAAAGCTTTTTCCTTGATCGTGTCTGTAAATTCTTTGGCAATCTTATAATTCACATCCGCATCAACCAATGCCCTGCGGATTTCTTTTACAGTGTTGGCAATATTAAGTTCGGTTATCCTTCCCTGCCCTTTTATATTTTTTAAGGCACCTTCTAACTTTTCACTGAGAGAGTTAAACATCTTTACTAATTATTTAAACGTTTGGGTATAAAAAAAGTGAACTTAATAGTTCACTAAATACTTTGCAAATGTATGAAAATCTATGCACCTAAATAACTACGTAAAAGCTTGCAGCGGCTGGTTACCTGCAGCTTGGTAATAGCCTTATCTTTTATTTGCCGTACCCTTTCCCTGGTTAAGCTAAAGCGCTCGCCAATATCTTCCAGGCTTAAAGGATGGTCTATACCAATGCCAAAAAACAGGCGGATAACTTCTTTTTGCCTATCTGTCAACGTGCTTAAGCTTCGGTCAATTTCTGTAGTGAGCGACGCTTTAGATGCAAGGTACATATCGGTGCTATCGGCATTCGGGTTTTCCAGTACATCCATCAGGCAGCCTTCATCTCCATCACCAAAGGGCTGGTCCATACTTAAATGCCTAATAGAAGCGCCCATAGTGGCAGAAACTTCTTCGGTTTCCATATCTAATAAAATAGCAAGTTCTTCTGGGGTAGGCTCTCGTTCAAACTCTTGCTCTAATTGCGAATAGGCTTTGCTTATACGGCTGGTAAGCCCCAGCTTATTTAATGGCAGCCTTACTATCCGGCTTTGTTCGGCTAACGCCTGAAGTATGCTTTGGCGTATCCACCAAACCGCGTACGATATAAATTTAAAGCCCCGGGTTTCATCAAAACGTTGTGCCGCTTTTATTAGGCCAAGGTTGCCCTCATTAATAACATCGGGCAATGTTAGCCCCTGGTTTTGGTATTGCTTGGCAACGGATACTACAAACCTAAGATTAGCCTTGGTTAATTTATCCAATGCTAACTGGTCGCCCTGCTTTATGCGCACGGCCAACTTTACTTCTTCTTCCGGTGTTATTAATTCAACTTTCCCTATTTCGTGCAAGTATTTTTCCAGGCTCTGGCTTTCACGATTAGTGATAGATTTAGTGATCTTGAGTTGGCGCATTCCCATAAAATGTAGGTTTAATTTGGTTAAGATTGAAATGGCAATTACACTTTTAATGGGGAGACAGGGGAATTAAAAACAAATAGGTAAGAACCGTAATTTATGGCATTTACAATACGTTACCAAAAAAGATTATACAAAAAATAAAAAAATAAGCGATGTTTCAAGGTGTTTAAGCTTACTGATAGGATTGCATAACAAAAAATTGTAAGAAATTATTTTATTGCCTCGTTTATTTTGTTATTATTGCATTTATACAAAGCAGTTTCAAAATAAGCGGATGAGCAAAAAAGCATTATATACATTAGAATACCCGGTTAGATGTTCTCCCGGTATATTGTATGAATTTTTAAGTACCCCTGCAGGACTTCAGGAATGGTTTGCAGATAAAGTTGACGAACGTGACGGCATTTTTAGTTTTTCATGGAATGGCGATGATGAACAAGCTGAATTAATGGAAGGAGAAGAAAATAAATATATCCGGTTTCACTGGCTGCACATGCCTAAAGAAGAATATTTTGAGTTTATCATTGAAAAATCTGAAGTTACTAACCAGACAATTTTGATTATAAAAGATTTTGCTGAAAAGAAAGATATTAAAGACCAGAGCCAATTATGGGAATACCAGGTTAAAGACCTTTTTCATCGTTTGGGCAACTAGTTTTTAATAAATTTATCATTTCTATAAAAGTTTGCACTATAAATAGCGCCATAGCATCCCATTGCTGTAAATCGATTTTTTTACCAATTTTTATAAATGGCTTTTTTATCAGCAATCCTTTAAACCCGCTATGGGTGAGTCTTTGCATGGATACATAATTATCCTCTTCAAAATGGTGCTGCCACGGGTTATCGCTAACGCAAAGCCAGTATCCCTGCTGTTGCAGCTGCAAAAAGTTAGTTAACAGGTTAGGTACCGCAGTTTTTTTTGCATTGCCCGCTAATTGAAGGCTGGTGCTAAAAAAATTACCCCACCAAAATAATGTACGTATGGCCAGCGTTTCTTCCTTTTCAAAATACCTGGGATAATCGAGCATTACATACGGCAGCCCTTTATAATTTTCGCCCTTGCCTATCTTGGCATTTTTACTATATATTTCTTTGGGTAGATGTGGCTTATGCTGTTCCGTAATTTCCTGCATCATTACCAGCATTTCGCCAAATTGCTGAACTACTTTATTAATGATGGTATGTTTCGTTAAAATCCAATCGGTATTACAAACCAATTCCAGTTCTTTAGCAGAAAGAGTTATTTTTGTTTTGTTAGCTATCATTTTATCAAGGTACAAATAACTTATTAAAGCTTTGCCTACGGCAATTAAGCAATGATCAAAAAATTAGATAAGCTTATTATCAAGTCGTTCATCGGCCCGTTTATTGTAACGTTCTTCATCGCTTTTTTTGTGCTGATGATGCAGACCCTTTGGAAATATATTGATGACCTGGTAGGTAAAGACCTGGACCTTTTTACTATCGGCGAATTTATATGGTTTGCCAGCGCTTCATTGCTTACATTGACTATGCCTATTGCCATCCTGATATCTTCCATTATGACATTTGGTAATTTGGGCGAAACTTTCGAGCTGGTGGCTATTAAATCTGCCGGTATTAGCTTGCTCCGGTTTATGCGCCCCCTCATTATTGTAGCTATTATATTGTGCGGCATCACGTTTATATTTGCCAACTATGTTATTCCCTACGCCAATTTGAAATTCCGTACTATTTATTATGATATCTCTTTTAAAAAACCCGCCCTAAACCTTAAGCCTGGCTCTTTTTATAAATATATACCAGGCTACGCTATAAAAATTGGCAAAAAAGATGTTGACGGAAAAACCATACACAATGTTGTGATTTACGAGCAGCAAACCGCCTTGCAAGACAATAGTATTATTGCTGAAAAAGGCACCATGAGCTTATCGGCCGATAGTAAATATTTAGTTTTTGTGTTGCAAAACGGGCATCGCTTTCAGGAACGTGGTACAGCACTTGATACTAGCACGGAGTTTATCCGCATGGGTTTTAAAGAGTACAAAAAGTTATTTGATATAACAGCGCTGCAAATGAGCAAAACTTCTGATACATTGTTTAAAAATGATTTTAAGATGTTGAGCATCCGCCTGCTGGATAGGACAATAGACTCCTTACAAATTGTGCGGGACAGCCTTACAAAAAAATTAAATAAAGATGTAGGCTACCAGTTGCATTACCTTAATATGGCTGATAGCGTATGGCGAAAAGCACCCGCT
>JAYVUJ010000097.1:0-3560 GCA_043788035.1 Ferruginibacter sp.
TTCCCGAAACTATAAACTGGTAATCGCCATCGTTAGAAAAATTAGGCAAAAAATCTATAGAAGCAGCGTTTTCGCCACTTGCCAAATTAGCTGGGTTAAAGCGTACAGAATCTCCAAAAAAGTAATTATGCAAAGTACCATCCGGATAGCGTACCTGCAGCTTTATTAAAGCTGTGTCTTTCAATGCCAGGAAATGGCTTTCATCTTTAAGTTTCACTAATATATGTGGCTTGGCTGCTACTATATCGCGGTTTAAAATATGTACGCCATCAAAAGTTACATCCAATAGTGGGTTAAACTTGTCTTCTTTTACGTAAAAGTTCTTGAAAATAAAGTTGTTAAATAAGTATTCTTCCGGCTGTGCATTATCAGGGTTAACCATTAGAAATAAGGTATTTGCACCTGGATAAGCTTTTGTATCTATAGCGTAACTTACTACCAATGTATCACCGGCTACCAGCGCTTTCATTTTGGGAATAACGATGGGGTGAGGTACATTATTACGGTCTGTAATTATCAGCTTTATTTTTAAGCTATCAAATGCTGCGGCACTAACATTTTTAAACGCCAGGGAAAAATTAATTGTTTCGCCCTGGTCCACAGTGTCTCTCATGGTGTATAAAATATTCGGGGCTACAGCACCTTCTGGTACGAAATCTGCATTTATCCGCCAATACCTAAGTTGGTTTGGTGTTGCATATGTTGCGTCATCGTTAAACATTTTCAGTTTAATATAAGGATAGGTTGCTGCATTTACAAAGCTTAATGAGGTATCAGTTGCGGGTTTTACAGTTGCTAACAGCGTTTCTGCACCTGCATTAGTTATACCAATTACCTGTATAGTAACAGAGTCTGTAAAAGTTGGATCTACGCTTTTTCCGTTCCAATGTAAAGATGTCCAGTTTTGTGCTGGTCCAAATCGCGGTGATTCTATCGTGCCGGTAAGATATTTTGTTGGCAATAAATAAGCGCCTTCCAGCCTATCTTGCGGCGTTACACCCATTTTTTGTATTGGCGAAAACGATGGTATATTTTTTCTATAAAAAAAGATATAAGGAAGGTTTTTTGTAAAGCTATCTATTTGCGTAAACCCAACCGATTTAAACTTTTGGTATAAATTTACCCCTAAAGCAGTGGGGTCCTTTTTCCAATCATCAACAAAAACAGTATTGCCTCCAATGATGTTGTCGGTACTGAAATTAGTTACAGAAACATACATGCCATCTGGTATGCTATCCATAAAATTTATTATCTTCTTTCTATCGCCAGCAGATGCATAATAAAATTCAAAAAATGCCCTAGTGGGGGTGTTACAGGGCATATTGCTTCCAAAACGGCCGCTATTTACGGGCACGCCATTAACTACACTTGTAACAACATAATTTTTCCATGGCTGCAACGTAGTGGTATCATAAACAAAAAACTGAAGCGTATTATAAGGTAAACAGCCGTAATAATCAAGTCGATCAAAATCTAGGTTCACATTAATATTATCATAGCTTGTGTACGGATAAATACCAGTTCTTATTGTTAACAGACGTGGTATGGATTTATACCGGTATACACGGTCATTATCAAGGCTTATAGTGCTATTGTAAATACTGGCAAGGTGCTGGTAATAATGAGACTGGTTAAAGCCTGCACTACTATTAGGCAGGTAAACAAAAGAAGAAGAATTCCATATTTGCTGTGCGCCATTTATAGGCACCATTGAAGTTCGCCAATAATAAACAGTGCTATCTGTAAAACTTATATTGGTTGGCACAAACTCAACAATGCCGCCTATGCCGCTGGCAGTATATTGCTTTTTAAAACCAGAGTTAAATAATTGCGTAGTATCTATTTCCATCTGGTATTGGCGCTGCCCGCTTAAAGGATTGGCTGTAGACGCAGTAAAATTTATATTTTGCTTGTTTATTATTGAATAGTTGTAAGGCGATAGGGGCCTAATCTCATCTTCAAGAATATAAAATTCTTTGGTGAGGGTATTATTTGTTTCGGATAACTCAACTACTTTATTATCGGCATCCAGCAGTATGATTATTTTATTAAGCCCCTTATCTGTTATTGGGTTAATGGGTACAATTAAAGTTAATGAATCCGCATATTTTGTGCCCGGTATTAATGTGTTATATAAAATTTTAGAAGAATCATTTGGCAGTTTTCTGATGATGGATATCCTAATAGAGTCATTAGATACTTTACCAATATTCATCCACTTTACATTGAGCGTAAAATTATTATCTGCTACAGATATTATTGACGGAGTAATTTTTACCAATTGGTCTTCTACTACATAATCGGGCAGCTTTGAAGCATTCACTTTTATTGCCGGGTCACCGTGCAGGTTAAGCTCTTCTAAATGTGTACGGGTATAAAAATCAAGGGTTTGTTGATTGCTCCCTAAAACCTCCGCTATTCTCTTAAGCTGGTTGCCAATGGTATTGCCGTATAAATCTTTTGATACCAAATCATAAAATTGTGTATTAAAATTATTTAAAAACCCAGGTATACCCAAATGAGTGCTTGCTATAAAGGCAATACTGCCTCGTTGGTCTGCTAATACATATTTTTCTGAAAGGGTAAGGCTGTTAGACAAACGGGCAGGGTCAAATATAAAAAAGTTGCCCGCGCTGCACCCACTAATATTAAAAATAGGGTACTTGCCTTGGTTAGTATATACCTCCGGATTATCTAAATTAAAGGCTAAAGTATTTGCAGAAGAATGGCCAAAATACTGCAAAATGCTAATACCTCCATTCATCAGCTCTTCTATACGTATGCCATTAGCCTGCTCAACTGCAGATGTTGATGCTTTTATGAAAGTTTCTACATACCCCCCAAAGGCGCTGTCTTGCAAAGTTTTTTTATACTCATCTAAATAATTTACAAATAAATTGCTTTCATCATTATCTTTTCCGCCGGCAATATTGATGGTATTTTTCATCCAGCCTTTATCAGCAATAATTTGGCTTGTTGAAGCTTGAGCTGCATCGTATTGCTTAACTTTATTGAGGTAATATTTTATTTCTGTACCATTAATTGCAGCCAAACGGCCTATCGGCACTAATGGCACATTCTGCCCTGGCAGGCAAGATAGTAAGACATCAGATGCAGGATAGCCGAATGTTTGTACTAAGTCTAATTTATCTATTAATGGATTTGATTCATTTTGCTTGAATTCAAGAGTACTTACCCCCCTGCCAATTATAAAAACATACTTAGGCTTAACACTAAATTGCTGCACTGCTAAACGGATAAAATCCCGGATTGCTGCCGGGTGTTTTTTTATGCCAAAACCAAATTGGTCAGTCAGTTCGTCTATAGCTATTACTTTAGCATTAAAACTTCCGCCTGCGGCAGATGACCGGTATTGCTTGTATTGATCTACATAATTTATGCCATTACCATCATTATATAAAGCAGTATTACTGATAATGATATAATCGCCCTGGTTAGCAATATTTAAAAAATTAATAAACGATTTAGAAGTGAAAGAACTTATTGCTGAAACATTTGCTGCCTGTGTATTTACAAGGTTAAACTGCCTGGTTGGTAAA
>JAYVUJ010000098.1:0-3129 GCA_043788035.1 Ferruginibacter sp.
TGCTGTTACAAATTCATCACAGGAAAGCCGGGGCTAAATTTCACCTCTCTATCAACCCTCTACGCAAATTTATATACCCTAACAATTAGCAATAACCGCAGAACTCTCCGCAAATTTGAAAGAGCTCTGAAAATTGCGAGGCTTATTTGAAGTAAACCTCAATATGCAATAGTCATTTTACTTCGGCAAGTGGAAAAGGTAGTAAGTTTGTTGATACCTGGTAATTTGTAAAGAGGCTCGCACTGAAAAGCAACAATCGCCAACGGCAAATATAATAAAGTAGCAAATTGTTGTGGTGTACCAAATAAGGATGACGTAAAACTTGCTGATACCCGCTGGGCTGCCAACTGCTGTGCAACAATTATCACCACAGCTGCTGTATTTATGCTGACAAAAAAAGCCTCCATCAATTGAAAGCCTTGTTTAAATTATTTATTGAGCGTAAGATTAAAGAGATTCTTTATAAAAACTTATTTCAACAAGCTGTTAAGCTTTTTTTCCAATGCAGGGCCACGTAAATTTTTGGCTACAATTTTTCCATCGGGGCCAATTAAAAAGTTTTGTGGTATGCTGAAAATACCGAACTGTTGCGCAACGGAATTACTCCATCCTTGTAAGTCGCTTACATGGGCCCAGGCTAGCCCGTCCATTTTGATTGCGTCTACCCAGGCTGGCTTCGCCTTGTCTAAGGATACGCCCAGCACGGTGAAATTTTTATCTTTAAATTTATTATAATTAGCTACTACATTTGGATTTTCTTGCCTGCATGGGCGGCACCAGCTTGCCCAAAAATCTATCAGTACATACTTTCCTCTTAAAGAGGATAACCTTACAGGACTGCCAGTGGTATCGGGTTGTGTAAAATCTGGCAGCAAAGTACCAACCGCATTTTTCTTTGCTTCGGCAATTTGTTGTTCCAGGTAAGCGCCCATTGGCGTAACCCTGACAAGGTTGTTTAATTTGCTGTAGCGGGCTTCCATCTTACCAGCATCTTCTACCAATTGGTTAGAGCGGATGATGGCGAGTGGCGTTATGTAAGAAGCAGGATGCTGTTGTATAAAATTATCTATCACTTGCAAAGCGGATAATGCTGCGGTAGAATCCACTGCTGCATTATCGGCAAATAAGCCCTGGTAAGGCTGGATTGATTTATTGAATTCCACATAATCTGCATTAGAAGAAGAACCGGTTACAGTAACGCTTTCTATTGTTTCTTTAGCACCGGTTATTTTAACGGCGCTATTATCTAAAAACAAAGTTATGTACGGTGGCTGCTTGTTGATAAGGATGATCTTAAAATCTGGAGACACAACTTTTCCTTTAAAAATAAATTTGTTTTTTAGAATGGTTGATTCAGATTCTGGTGCACCCGTTTGGCCATTTAGCAAGGCAATGCTGGTTCCATCGGCAAAGCCAGTGATATCTCCATTAATTATAAATCCATTTACGGGCTTTAATTGTTCAGTGCTAGTCTTTTTTGTAGTGTTGCCCGATTTGTGCTTTACTTTAGTTTGGGCAGTTACTAAAAACGGCAACGAGAATGCTATAAGGAAGAATTGCTTCATAATTAAATATTGAAGTTGCAATTTACCACGTTTTACGCAAACCCATCACGCTAAGACGGTATTTAAGAATTCTTTAGTGCTTGTATTTATATCAGTGCTATTTTCTAAAGCTTTAATATAGGCACTGCCTATTATTGCACCGTTGGTGTAAGTGCAGGCAGATTGAAAAGTAGCTTTATCCTTAATGCCGAACCCAACCAGTATTGGGTTTGTAAGGTTCATAGCCTGTAGTTTTTTAAAGTAGGCTGATTGATCTGCAATGGCTTTATTGTTGCCCGTTGTAGAAGAGGAAGATACGGCGTATAAAAAACCGCTGCATAAACTATCAATTTTTCTTACTCTTTCTTCGCTTGTTTCGGGGGTTACTAAAAAGATAAATTTAAGGTTATGCTTTTCAAATAATTGCTGGTAGAAAGTTTCAAATTCGTGCATCGGCAAGTCGGGTAAAATAATACCATCAACGCCTACTGCTTCTGCTGTGGCACAAAAGTTTTCCAGCCCGTATTGTAATATTGGGTTCATGTAGCCCATTAAGATGATGGGCAGGCTAATAGTGGGCCTAGCTGTTTTTAATTGTTCAAATAATAAAGGGATGCTCATGCCATTGTGCAGGGCTGCCATATTGCTTTGTTGTATTACAGGGCCATCTGCTAACGGGTCGCTATAGGGCATGCCAAGTTCTATAATGTTGGCTCCGTTGGCTTGTAGCGCTGTTAATACTTCTACAGTACTATCCAATTTTGGATAGCCTGCAGTGCAATAAACGTTTAGCACGTTTTGTTTTTTTTCAGCGAATAATTTATCAATCCTGTTCATGGTATTTTTTGTTCACGGTTTTATTGCATGCAATTCTTTTTCACGCAAAGGAGCGAAGGCGCGTAATTAAGTTGTATAATTTCAAGTCGCTTTTTTTAGCAATTTTTTTTGTCCTAAGCTTAGGCGCAAGGTAATTCTACCCGCGCCACCTTTTTACTTTTGAACTAACCAAGATACTTCATGTAAGTGGAAAGGTCTTTGTCTCCACGGCCGCTTAGGCAAATTACTACTACGTCATCTTTTTTGAAGGCCATGTTATTTAGCACGTGAAATGCATGAGCGGTTTCCAGTGCTGGGATGATGCCTTCTGTCTTACTTATTTCAAAGGCTGCCTCCAATGCTTGTTCATCCGTGGCACTCATAAATGTTGCACGCCCTGTTTTAAACAGATGTGCATGCAATGGCCCAATACCGGGGTAATCCAATCCTGCCGAAATACTGTGAGGTTCTACTACCTGCCCATCTTCTGTTTGCATCAGTATACTTTTGCTGCCGTGTAAAATACCAGGCTTGCCTAATTGTGTTGTTGCTGCGCTCATGCCGCTATCTATGCCGCAGCCAGCTGCTTCTACGGCAATTAACTGTACAGAAAGGTCATCTAAAAAATGATAGAATGCCCCCGCCGCATTGCTGCCGCCGCCTACGCAGGCAATTACATGCGTAGGTAATTCGCTGCCAGTTTTTTGGAGCAATTGTTTTTTAATTTCCTGGCTGATGATACTTTGAAAACGTGCTACCATATCCGGGT
>JAYVUJ010000099.1:0-3632 GCA_043788035.1 Ferruginibacter sp.
TATTCCTAGTTGCTAGTAAGTTAGGGTAGTTCACCATCATCGATCGATTAAAATGAATACAAAAAAAGTTTTTTTATTATCCTGCACAGCATGCTTGTTATCCACCATGGCTTTTGCCCAAGGCACCAGAGTGGTAGCAGATAAAATTATTGCCATTGTTGGCGATAAAGTTATTTTGAAAAGCGATATCGACAATACGATTACAGATATGCAACGCCAAAACGTTGAAGTACCTGCAAATGCTCGCTGTTTATCTTTAGAACAAGCAATTGGCATTAAAGCATTGGTTATGCAGGCCGAAAGAGATTCTTTACCAGTTTCAGAAGAAGAAGTAGCCGCGGATATTGACAACCAGATACGTTATTTTATTGGTGCTTATGGCTCGAAGGAAAAACTGGAAGAAATCTCCGGCAAATCTTTATATCAATTAAAAGAAGATTTTAAGGATGGTTTTAAAGAAAGGAAACTGGCCGGCGATATGCGTAAGAAAATTGTAGAAGGCATACACATTACGCCAAATGAAGTTAAAGCTTATTTTGATAAATTGCATAAAGATAGCTTACCATTTTATGAAAGTGAATTAGAGATAGGGCAAATAGTACAGTACCCAAAAGCAAGCAGGGAAGCGGATGAATATTGTATAGAACAGCTAAACGGATTTAAGCAACAAGTTGAAAGTGGAAAAAAAGATTTTAAAAAATTAGCAGATATTTATTCTGATGATGTAGCTACCCAAAAACAAAACGACGGCCAGCTTGATTTAAACAGGTCGCAAAAAGGATTTGACGCAACATTTATGGGCAAGGCATTTGCATTAAAAGAAGGGCAGATAAGTAGCCCATTTAAATCCGCTTTTGGATACCACATTATACAGATGGTTAGCCGTGCTGGTGATGATGCGTCTGTTAGGCACATTTTAAAAATACCCCAGGTTACACAAACAGAAATAAGCAAGGCGGTTGAAAAGTTAGATTCAGTAAGGACGAAACTTATAGGTGGCACTATGCAGTTTGGTGAAGCAGTTTCAAAATATAGCGATGACCCCAATAGTAAATTTACCGGAGGAAGGAATACCAATTCGGAAGGCAGCACTTATATAACTATTGACCAGTTGGATAAAGATATGGTGTTGATGTTAAAAGATTTAAAAGTTGGTCAATTTTCGAAGCCTAAAGAGTTTGATGATGAAAGAAAAAAGAAAGGTGTGCGCATTGTTTACCTTATAAGCAAAACAGAACCACACAGGGAAAATATAAAAGATGATTACAACAAAATTAGCCAAAAGGCTTTGGAAGAAAAAAAGAACGACGCTTTAGAAAAATGGTTTAATGACAAGGTAGGTACGTATTATATTAAGGTTGATGACGAGTATAAAAATTGTGAAGAAATGAAAAAATGGATCAACCCCACTACTGTTGCAGCTGGAACTAACTAATAAGCCTATAAAATATTTATTAAAAGCGTTCTGATAGCTATCAGAACGCTTTACTTTTGTATAAGAGGCTATAATATTTTTATTTGAAGTTAGATTTTAAAGATTGTATTAGCCAGTAAAAATATAAAATTTTGATAGAGAAGAAAAAGCAACTTAAGCAAGAGCAAAAAACAGTACTGGTAGGTATTGTAACCGGCGGCCAAACAGAGCAGCAACTAAAAGAATATTTAGATGAACTAGCTTTTTTAGCAGAAACAGCGGGCGTGATAGCCGTAAAAAGGTTTACGCAAAAATTAGCCCATCCAGATAGCCGCACATTCGTTGGCAAAGGAAAGCTAGAAGAAATAAAAAAATACATAAGCCTGCAAAGCGATGTGGAACTAGTAATATTTGATGATGAGCTAACAGGTTCTCAAATACAAAATATTGAAAAAGAGTTAGGTGTAAAAACCATAGACCGCAGCGATTTAATATTAGATATTTTTGCCAGTAGGGCTAAAACAGCGCAGGCACGTACTCAAGTAGAGCTAGCACAATACCAATATATTTTACCACGTTTAAAAGGCATGTGGAAGCATTTGGAGCGGCAAGGCGGCGGTGTAGGTACAAGAGGCCCTGGCGAAACAGAAATTGAAACCGACAGGCGTATTGTAAAAGATAAGATTACTTTGTTAAGAAAGCGATTGGCAGAGATAGACCAGCAATCTTTTACACAAAGAAAGGAACGAGGGGAATTTATACGGGTTTCATTAGTTGGGTATACAAATGTAGGAAAATCTACTATTATGAACCTGCTAAGCAAAAGTGAGGTTTTTGCAGAAAATAAATTATTTGCCACGCTAGATACTACTACAAGAAAGGTAGTATTTGAGCAAACCCCTTTTTTGCTAAGCGACACCGTTGGTTTTATCCGCAAGCTTCCGCATCATTTAGTGGAAAGCTTTAAAAGCACGCTGGATGAAGTAAGGGAAGCAGATATATTATTGCACGTAGTAGATATTTCTCATTCTCAATATGAAGAGCAGTTTGATGTGGTAAATAAAACTTTAGCAGAATTAGGTGCTAACGAAAAGCCAACTGTTACCATTTTTAATAAGATGGATAAATATGAAGCAGAAGCATTTGACGAGTGGCTGGAGGAGGATGTGAAAAAAGAAATATTAACAGATTTAAAACAGCGCTGGCAAAACCAAACACAGGACAATTGTGTGTTTGTATCAGCCATAGAAAAAACAAATATTGATACATTAAAGCAAACTATTTTAAATAAGGTAAGGGAAATGTACCGCATACGATATCCTTACAAAGCAGAATTCTTTTATTAAGCTGCAAATACTACCTAATGAGCCTTGCTAAAAAATACAAATGGCATAAAGTTGCTGATAGCCTTGCTGATATTGGCTTTGCTGCCAATGGCATGGCGGAAGTAATGGTGGATAATAAAAAGGTTTGCATCGTTTTGTATAATGAAGTATTAATGGCCTGCTCTCAAAAATGCCCTCATGCCGGAGGGGTTATGGCTCATGGATATACAGATACGCTGGGGAATATAATATGCCCTTTGCACCAATATAAGTTTAACCTCCAAAATGGGAAAAATATAAGTGGTGAAGGCTATTACCTTAAAACATGGCCGGTTGAAATGCGGGAAGACGGCATTTATGTTGCCGCGGATAAAAACAATTTTTTTTAAAACAAATTTTCTTATGGTGATTTCAACACTATAATGAGGTATAAGACTGATATAGCCATTCTATATGAGCCGTTTTGGTGCGTCCAGCTTAGGCTTGCCAAATTGGACATGCCCTAAAGGCATTTGTTAAAAAAGCAACTTTTTATTAGTAAATTTAATCGCCAAAAGGTCGTTGTTATTCTTTTGCTATTAACTTCAATAAACTGTGGCTAAAACAATATTTATTAAATAGAAAAATTACTCAAAATTTGTTATACGTTCATTTTTTAGAGGGCTCTTATGGCCTGTCAATAAAACTATTGTATGCATGCAGATAGTTACAGGATAAGCATATAGGGGCAAATTTATTATTGCCACACATTTTGTTAAAAGGCACACAAAAATTATAGCCGCAATGGCCATTATAAAAATAGCCTTCTTGATCAAAAATGTATAATGCCTTAAAATTTATTTTCTGTTTTTAAATGCGATTTACACGGCGTTAAAAACTAAGTTTGTACCAAA
>JAYVUJ010000100.1:0-14875 GCA_043788035.1 Ferruginibacter sp.
ATAACAATTTTACATTACCTCAATGTTAAGTAATTATTATTAATACTAAACAGAATGCCGAACAAACCATTAAAGCTATTTTTGTCCTTAAACTTTTTATAATGGGCTTAAATTCAATTTTCAAGATTTTTTTACCAAAAGACAGGGTATTTTACCAGTTGTTTGAAAGCGTAGCGGAAGAATTGGTAAAAATGGGTATTAAGTTGAAAGAAGTGGTCAATGAACCCGATTTTGACAAGCGTGGCCAGCTAATACAAGAAATTGAAGATATGGAGCATGTAAATGATGATTATACCCATAATATCTTTACTGAATTAGGCAAAAATTTTATTACCCCATTCGACCGGGAAGACATTCATTACCTGGCTTCTGCCCTGGATGATATTGCGGATTATATTTACGCATCTGCAAAAAAAATAAATTTTTACCGGGTTAACCCTAACGAGACCGGCTTTTTAAAAATGGCAGAATTAATTGCCGTTGGCTGTGTGCAGGTTCATAAAGCCGTTACCGAGCTGCGCAATATGAAAAATATGCGGCAAATTACAGATGCATTAGTTGCCATAAACAGCATCGAAAACCAGGCAGATGATATTTTTGATATGAGCATTGAACGCTTATTTGAAACCGAGCCTGATGCAAAAGAAGTAATTAAAAAAAGAGAAATTTACCAAGTGATGGAACTGGTTACCGACAAGTGCGAAGACGCCGCAAATGTTATTGAATCAATCATTGTAAAATACGCTTAAACTAGCATTTTCCAAATAAATTTTATGGGCATTTTACTTATTGTCATCATTATCCTTTGCGTTGCTTTTGATTTCATTAACGGTTTTCATGATGCGGCCAACTCTATTGCAACCATCGTTTCTACAAAAGTATTAACGCCATTGCAGGCGGTTATCTGGGCAGCTTTTTTCAACTTTGTGGCTTTCTTTATTTTTAAAGACCATGGCGTTGCCAACACGGTTGCTAAAACCGTTCACCCAGAAAATATTACCCTTATTGTAATACTTGCCGGCGTAAGCGCGGCCATTATTTGGAACTTGCTAACCTGGTGGTATGGCATCCCATCTTCCTCATCGCATACCTTAATAGGCGCTTTTGCCGGCGCAGCTATTGCTCACGCTGGCTTTGGCAGCATCAATGCAGAAAGTATTTATAAAACCCTCATTTTTATTATACTGGCACCGTTAATAGGTATGGTAATTTCAATCTTTATTACATTGGTAACCGTACAAAAAAACTTTTGGCTTAAAATATCTATAATCATTACGCTGGTAGCCGCTTGTGTATTGTTCATCCCTTTTCAAAAACCGTTTGAAAAATGGGCATTGCTAACTTTAGGAGTAGTATTTGTAATAACTTATTTCATAAATTACCTACGGGGCGAAAACGCCTACCGCACTGGCAATATGTTTAAAAGATTGCAGCTTTTATCTTCGGCAGCCTTTAGCATTGGCCATGGCGGCAGCGATGCGCAAAAAGTAATGGGGATTATAACAGTGGCATTAGTTTACAGCCATAATCACGGCGGCCCCTTTGGCGTAGCCAGGCTCGAAGATATGCCTAGTTGGGTACCGCTGCTTTGCTATACCGCAATTTCCGCAGGCACCCTTAGCGGCGGCTGGAAAATTATTAAAACAATGGGCACAAAAATAACCAAAGTAACACCGCTGGAAGGCGTTTGTGCAGAAACAGCAGGTGCCATTACTTTATTTACCGCTGCCAACCTGGGCGCACCGGTAAGTACCACCCATACCATTATGGGCGCCATTGTAGGCGTTGGTGCTACCAAGCGTTTAAGTGCAGTGCGCTGGGGCGTAACCATAAATATAGTTTGGGCTTGGATATTAACAATACCGGTAAGCGCTTTGCTTGCAGCAATTATTTACCTAATCATGAGCTTGTTCATCTAACTTTTATAAATTTTTTTTTGGCCAAGCTATACACTATAATCTTTTTTTGCGGCGGCCGACAAAAAAAGGATTTCGGTTGCTATCCTTCCCGCAGCCGAAACCGATATTTTACGCAACACCGTTTGCATTACTTCCCCCATCCATTGATTTTTATTTACGTATTTAAAATAGTAAATTTGTAGTATGTTTTTATATGGAAACAATAGAAGCCGTTGGGGGAAAAAAAGGCGGACATTTATAAAATAGACTTACCAATCATTAGCCATGCACCCGAACTTAAGGTATTGGTAATTGTGCTGTATAAGGCTGCGCCAAAGAAAGCAAAAAGCAAAAAAACATTAGCAGATTTTGCAGGTAAGCTGGAGTGGAAAGGAGATTGGGTGGCTTACCAAAAACAAATAAGAAATGAGTGGGATTAATACTTTAGTTGATACAAATATTATAGGCACAGTTTTATCTGATAAAAAATTCTTTACTGCCCATTTAAATAAAATGTCAGCTATAGGTATTTCTATAATTACTATATATGAGTTTTTATCAGACCCAAATTTAAGTACAAAAGATAAATACCTTTTTGAAGAGTATGTTGATACTATTGAGATTTACGATCTTTTAAATACTGATACCATCTTATAAAAACACATAGTCTCCATCAGAAAAAATAAAAACTAAAACTTCCTTATGCCATTATTGCCGCAACCGCATTATCTTGCAATCCAATACCGGTAAGCGCTGACGATGTTTTTTTGAAGCTACATAACCTTAAATTTAAGCACACCAAAGTATGAAAAAAATAGTAGTGACTGGCGGCTGTGGCTATATCGGCTCGCACACAATAGTAAACCTTGTACAAAATGGCTACGAAGTAATTTCAATAGACAACAACTCTAAAAGCGACCCAGCTATTTTAGATGGGGTAGAAAAAATACTCGGCAAAAAAATAAAGAATTATGTAACCGACCTTTGCGACCTCGCAGCAACGCAAGCTATTTTTGAAGAGAATAAAGGCATTGCCGGTATCATACATTTTGCTGCTTATAAAGCAGTCGGCGAATCTGTACACAAACCTTTAATGTATTTTGAAAACAATATAACTTCATTGGTAAACATTTTAAAATGCGCCGAACAGTATAACGTGCCAAATTTTGTATTTTCATCCAGCTGTACAGTTTATGGCAACCCTGATGTAGAAGTAGTTACAGAAGAAACACCACAAAAACCGGCAGAATCCCCATATGGGGCTACCAAGCAAATGGGTGAAGTCATTGTAAGCAGTACTGTTGTTAGTACTAACATGAAGGCGATTTTATTACGTTATTTTAACCCGGTTGGCGCTCATCCATCTATATTAATTGGTGAAGTGCCGTTGGGCAGGCCCGCTAATTTAGTACCTGCAATTACCCAGACTGCAATTGGCAAATTACCAACCATGCAAATTTATGGGAGCGATTATAATACCCGTGATGGAAGCTGCGTACGGGACTATATACATGTTTGCGATATAGCGCATGCGCATACACTAGCCTTACATTTTTTGATAGATAATAAAAGCAATAACAAAAGCGAAATATTTAACCTTGGCACAGGCAATGGTTATACGGTGTTAGAAGCCATCCACGCATTTGAAAAAGTAAGTGGCGTTAAATTAAACTATACCGTTGGCCCACGCAGGGTTGGCGATGTAGTAGCAATTTATGCTAATAACAATAAAGCAAAAAGCGAGCTAGGCTGGAACCCTGAAAACACGCTGGAACAAATGATGGACAGCTCCTGGAAATGGGAATTAAAGTTACAAGAAAATAAGGCTGTTTAACCAACAGGAACCTGAAAGCATTAAGTAACAGAAAATCAAATCATTATAAAAATAATAGCCCTTTCTGATTAAACTTTCATCAGGAAAATTAATCTTTAAAGATTGATTTTCTATTTTTATACCTTTTTACATTTATGGACGAACAGTATTTAGACGATAGTGAGCTATTAGCACAATTTAAAGACCCTTCAACTAAAGAGAAAGGCTTTACCGGCATTATAAAAAAATACCAGCAAAGATTGTACTGGCATATACGCCGCATAGTGGTGCAGCACGAAGATGCCAACGACGTGTTGCAAAACATGTTTATTAAAGTATGGAATGCGCTGGAAAATTTCAGGGAAGATAGCCAGCTATACACCTGGCTTTATCGTATTGCCACCAATGAAAGCCTTACCTATATAGAGCAACAGAAAAAAAGAAGTTCAGTTTCATTAAGCGATGTTGAGAATGGATTAAGCAATAAATTACGAGCAGATAAAAATTATGACAGTAATAAAATTGAATGGAAACTACAACTAGCCATGCAGCAACTACCTGAAAAACAACGCATAGTATTTAATTTAAGGTACTACGACGAAATGCCTTACCAGCAAATGAGCAAGGTGCTTGAAACGAGTGAAGGTGCCCTAAAAGCAAGCTATCATCACGCAGTTAAAAAAATTGAAGATTATATATTAAATCATTAAACTTATTAGCAGGCAAACTGTCCAAAAAACACATGAATTTTGACAAGGACATATTAATTGAATTAGAAATGCTTAGCCCGGTTTTGGCTGGGATGCCAAAAAGTAATGTTTTTGAAGTACCTCAAGGCTATTTTGAAACGTTGAGCGGGACGATTTTAATATGCATCCGGGATACTGTTAAAATGGTTGATCCATATAAAACCAACGATGTTCCGCAAGGGTATTTCGACAATCTTTCTTACTCTATTTTAAATAAAATAAAAGCACAGCAAAAAAATAACGATACTGACGAAATTATTTCTCCATTATTGCAAAGCTTGCAGCGCAATAACATTTTTGAAGTGCCTGAGGGTTATTTTGAAAATTTATCATCCTCGGTTTTATATACCCTCAAAGCGAAGCGTAACGGTGATATGGAACAAGAAATAAGCCCATTATTGCACGGCATGCAGCACAAAAACGTATTTGAAGCGCCGCAGGGTTATTTTGAAGACTTTCCCACCTCAATTGTAACTAAAATTAAAGATAGCCTGGTAGATAGCCTTCCTTTTGTATTAGCCGATGCGAGGAATATACATGTATTTGAAGTGCCTGATGGCTACTTTAAAACCTTATCTTCCTTTATAATTGAAAAGGCAACACAGCAACAAGATATTAATGCGCTGCAAGAAATTGCTACTCTTTCCCCATTATTATATAGCCTGCAGCGCACCAATGTTTTTGACGTACCTGTTGGATATTTTAAAAATATAACAGCAAAATTATTACAAGCAACAAAGCCTGCACCTGCAAAAGTAATAGGCATGCCAAAGCGCAGCATCTTTATAAAATTGGCTGTAGCTGCGGTTATTACTGGCGCTTTGGCTTTGGGTGTTTATAAGTATGCGGATGTACAGCTTACCAGCAAGGGTGCAGTGCAAATAGCACAGGTGAATAGTAGCACCAAGTTAGATTCATCTATTGCAAAGGGCAAAAGTATGGATTCCCTGCAATTTGATGCTGCTTTAGACAATCTTTCTAAAGATGACATTACCAGTTACCTTGAGAAAAATGGCAGCGATGTAGACTTAGCCTTGCTTACAGCTAGCGTTGATGAAAATGCAGTGCCAGATAAAACCGATTATTTATTAGATGATAAAACGCTGGAGAATTACCTTATTAAACTTAAATTTCAAAACTAATAATTAAAGAAGAAAAAGAATATGAAAAAGCTTTACTTTTTGCTGGCGTTTATAACCATCACAGGTTTAGCTATTGCACAGGATGACCAGCCCACTGCTAAAAAAAAGGAAGATATTGAAGCGCTTAAAGTAGCTTTTATTAGTAAAGAGTTAGAGCTTACTCCGGGCGAAGCCCAACAATTTTGGCCCATATACAATCAATATTATAAAGAATTGAAAGCTATCAGGCTGGCTTACCCGGATGATGTGCTCGAAAAAGATGAAAAAGTGCTGGCTTTAAGAAAAAACTACAGAGACCAGTTTACTAAAATAATAAGCCCTCCAAGAGTTAATAAAATATATAATGCAGAAGGGAAATTCCATCAATTACTTTTTAGGGCTATGCGCAAGCAAAACCAAAACCACCCTACTGCAGCACAGCCTTTGAAAAAGAACCATTAATTTAAATGCTATATCTGGCACGTATGTTATTGATGTTTTAAGCGGTTAACCCAAATTGCCTCAGGTTGAATAGGAGACCTGCTTTTATAATCCTGTTTTTAAAGGCAGCGATTCAAAAAAGGGCGTTTTTACATCATGGTAAAAAAGGAATACCCATTTTTGCTGCTGGCCTATTTGCCACCATTGCTGCCTTAGTTCCATGCACTTCTTTCCATCAAAATCATACTTGGCAATAAAGCGGCTTTTCATTTGTTGCAATTGAGGTGCTACATCGCCTCCAAAAAATATTATTTGCCCATCTTCCTCAATCCAAAAAACCTGGTGAAAGGGTGAGTGGGCACCGGTAACTTCATACTTTATATATCCATCGATGGTTCCATTGCCTTGTGTAAAAACAACTTTATCTGCCCTTGCCAATATTTCAAAATCTTCAGGATGGTAGGATGCATTGTCCATATCCATACCAAATTCCAGCTCATCTGCATTTACATAATATACCGCATTGGGGAAACTGATAAACCGCTGGTTTAATATATCATCTTTTATGCCTATGCCTCCGGAATGGTCTTTATGCAGATGGCTTATCAGCACTTTAGTAACCTCCATTGGGTCGATGCCGTTGTTAAGTAAATTTTGATGCAGCATCAGTATGCCATTTTTATCTTTAAAGCCTAGCCCGGTATCTATTACCACAATATCTCTTTTTGTAACGACACAAAATGGCTGTATTTCCACCAGCAAGCTTCCTGTAGGCCTTTGCTGCAGGTCATCTGTACCAACATCAAAAGGAATAAATTTTTTTGTCTTATCTATTGAAAAAGCGCCTTCGCTCAATGGTATTATTTTCATGCATTATTTATGTTTTTTGTTTATTGTTCATTGTGTTGCTAAACCTCGTAAGCATCTTAAATTTAAAGAAGCTGTAAAGGCAAAAAACGCCTTGCCGGCTTACCGGCAAAACAACAAAAATTAACGCAATACCATTTGCCTATCAGCATCTAACTTAATTAAAATAAAAAGCAAGATGGAGAAGGTAAGCAACGAGGAGCCGCCATAACTTAATAATGGCAGCGTAATGCCAATTACCGGCGCAAGCCCGATGGTTACGGATATATTTACCGCCACATGAAAAAAGAAAATACTGGCAACGCAGTAGGCATAAACCCGGCTAAATACGCTTCGTTGCCGCTCGGCTACTGCTACAATGCGTAAAATTAAAGCCAGGTATATCAGCATTAATAAACTGCTTCCCCAAAAACCAAAGTTTTCGCCTACGGAAGTAAATATAAAATCGGTATGCTGCTCGGGCACAAAATCACCTTGGGTCTGGGTGCCTTTTAAAAACCCTTTGCCTAAAAAGCCGCCAGAGCCGATGGCTATCTTTGATTGTTTTACGTTATAATTCTGCTGGTCTGTTTTTTTCTGTTTGGCTTTTTCATCTGCCAAATTAACATCAGCGGCAGCATCTTTGCTAACGAAAGGATTGTCTACCCCTACCATGCTAAAAATCCTGTCTGCCTGGTATCTTTTAAATACGTGCTTAAAAGTAAAAGGCACTATAATACCTACAAATAATATACAGAATGCCCAGCAGCTTACTACTATTATAAGCAGCCGGTTATTGCGCTTTATTTGCCTGCGGTTTAAAAAAAGTACCAACACACCTAACGCTGTAAAAGTTATTAATAATGTTTTGGTAGATAATAAAAGCGAGGCTACTAATAGCACGCCCATCGATGCCCCAAAAATTAAATAACCGGCTGGCAGCCCTTCCCTGTACATGGGGATAAGGAATGAAAAATATACAAGAGCCAACCCTGTTTCACCCTGTAAGATGGAGAGTGCCGCAGGCGTAAAAGAAAGTGCCGCAGCTATTATCTGCGATTGCGGCTTATCAAAATCCGTTTCCGTCATAGACAGGTATTTCGCTAATGCCAGAGAAGTAAATATCTTACATAATTCTACCGGCTGTAAATTCATAAAACCCAGTGGTATCCAGCTTTTAGAACCCTTTATCTCTTTACCCACAACAAAGGTTGCCAGCACCAGCAAAATACCAATAAGGTAAGATAGGTTTGCTGTTGCGGTAAACAATTTGCTATCTGTAAGCAAAATAAAAATGGCTAGTACAATACAAGCACCAAAGTAAAATAATTGCTTGCTGTAATTTTTTTTGAAGCCCAAAAAACTGTGCAGCACACCATCGCCATTTCGGTACTCTACACTAAAAATAGCGAGCAGCCCAATGGCCACTAATATTGCATACAGCCATACCAGTATCCAATCTACCCCCTTACCTATTTCCGGACCTTTCTGATACATGGCTATTTAAATTTTTACGGTGTCTTTAGGTTCTGGTTTCTTTTTTTCTATAATTGGCAAAACGGCTTCTGGCTTAAAAAAAGGCAATCTATTATTACTATCTTTTAAAGGCAATTCTTTCTTTACAGAATCTTTATCTTTCTTCATCTTGTCAAGCACGTCGTCTGTTTCTTCATCTTGTTCCAGCCCGATAGTATCTTTTATCAGTTTAATATATCCTTTGGCAATAAGATAAGCGGAGTCTTTTGCATGTCTTAAAGAATCCTGCTTTTTCATTTCTACGCCAATCCTTGCCGGGATAAGGTTAAGGTTAGATAATTGCTCCAGTCTTGCCAAACGGGCTTTATCAACTATAGAATCTTTCAGGTATTTTTCAATTAATAAACCTACAATTGGCGCAGCATACGTACCACCAAAACGGCCGCTATTTTCCACAACGCACATAATGGCAATTTTAGGATTATCCCTTGGTGCAAAGCCGCAAAAGAAAGCATGGTTAGGTTGCTTAATGCCATGAAAATAATTTTCTACAGTACCGGTTTTTCCGCAAATAACTATGCCCGGCACTTTTGCCGCCGCGCCGGTACCTCTGTCTACCACGCCTTGCATCCCATCATGCACTGCTTCAAAAATACTATCTGGTATATCGATGGCATTGTGCTGTTTTTTATAACCTGTTAACATGCCAAACTTATCGCCGCCCTCAATAGAATCTACCACATGCGGAATTTTGTACCAGCCCTTGTTGGCAATGTATGCCATTTCGTTAGCTACTTGTAAGGGCGTAACATCTACTTCGCCCTGCCCAATACTTACCGAACGAAAATTACAATAGTTCCATTTGCCATTGCCGTACTCTTTATTAAAAAATGCGGGCGTCGGTATATTGCCCCTTTTTTCTGAAGGCACATCTACGCCGAGCCTATGCCCCAAGCCGAAGGCATACATATAACGGTCCCAGTTAGCTAAGCTACTATCTACATTAGGGTATTTTGGGTTATTGATAACTTTTTGCATTACCGTGGCGAAATACGTGTTATCAGATATAGTGATGGCACTACGCAGGTCGAACGTCCCTCTATCTAAACACTTCATTGGCCGCCCAGTACCACAGCCATAAAAGGCCCCGGAACAGCTAACGGTAAAATGAGTATTGATCATTCCTTCGTGCAAGCCTACTAGTGCCTGCAAGGTTTTAAAAGTAGAGCCTGGCGAATAAGTGGCACCTACAGTACGGTTTAGCAATGGCAACGCAGGGTTTAAAAAAAGCTCAGAAAAATGTTTTTTTCTTTCGCTGCCTGTTAATAGTTTGGGCTTGTAAGTTGGTGCGCTTACCATGGCTAAAATGCCACCTGTACGTGGGTCTACTGCTACGATGGAGCCTAACTTGTTCTGCATTAATTTTTCGCCCAGCTCCTGTAATTCAATATCGATAGATGTATGCATGTTTTGCCCGGCAATAGCGGCGGTATCAAACTTGCCATTTTCTAATTTCTCAGTAAGCCGATTTTTGTTATCCCTTTTCCAATATTCAATACCTCTTTCACCCATCAATACTTTTTCGTAACTGCGTTCAATACCCGTCATACCTGCATAATCGCCGGATACGTACCCTTCATCTTTATGCTTCTTTAAAAAATTGGTATCTACTTCAGCGGTATAACCTAATACATTAGCGGCGGCATCGTAAGGATAGCTTCTTACACTTCTTTCCTGTAAATAAAATGCTGGCGTAAACTTATACATCACTTCATTGAGCATCGCCATGCTGGCATCGCTTAGCAGTGCCTCAAAAACAGATGGGCGGCTTCTTCCATTTTTTATAATTAAGTCTACAACCTTTTTATTGAATTGTGCGGTATCGATATTTAAAATTTTACAAAGCGCAAAAGTATCTATGCCCCGCAATTTATTAGGAGATAGCATTAAGTCGTAAATGGTGGTATTTTGCAGCAGCACTTTTTTGTGGCGGTCGTAAATAATGCCCCTGTCAGGGTACACTACCTTTCTGAACTTGCCCTGGTCATCGGCCATTATTTTGTATTTGCTAGATACTACCTGCAGGCTAAAAAGCCTGGCGATAATAACAACAAACATAAAGGCGAAGGTTAATTGTATTACGGTTTTGCGGGACTGGTTAAAAACAGACAATTTTTATGATGGTTTTAGAATGTTGAATCAATACCTTTAAGTTAAGGGTTTATATTTTTATTTTTATCTCACCCTAACCTTCTCCACAGAAGAGGAAAGGACTTAACGCAACGGCATTGAAGTGCAATAGTAAATTAATTTGCATAACGGCACATTAAACCGTTGTGTTTATGTGTTTTTTACAATAATGTACACTGCGAATAACAAAGATAATTAGTACGGGAGTGATTATTTTTACTTTTCATTAAAAACAAAAAATATATTTTAAAAAGGAGATAACCGGTTAATTTATTTGTAGCTCATAAAGAATTTTGTACCCTTATAGCCGCGCAGAAAACTAAAAAAATTATACCGTATTTGTCCTGAATTTTTGCTTGCGGGAAAACAATAATTCGGTGATGATTATTAGCGCAAGGCTTATGGCTGTTGAAAATAATGTTTTAACAAGGAACTCTAAAAAGTTGCCAAATTGAAATGCTTCCAGCAAAAAAAGCCAGGTGTTGTGCAGCAGCGTGAGCAAGCCCGCATATACCATGTATGGGCCAATGCCACCCATACTTTTTAACGAAGGTTCTTCGTAATTGGTTTCGGCACCTTCATGCGGCAGAAGGATATTTATTAAAAAAGGGCGCACATAAGCAATTAATACGCAGGCTGCCGCATGAAAGCCGGGGTTATGCCTAAAACTATCTAAAGCAAAGCCCAGCAAAAAAGCCAGTACCATCTGCAAGTTGCGGCTAAATTTAAATGGCAGCCAAAAAATGAATAAAATGTAAATGTATGGCGTAACCATATTGTTCAGGTGTATCCTGTCCAGCACAAAAAATTGCAACAATATCAATAAAATAAAGCGGACTATATTTTTAACGAGTGTACTCATAGTTGCTTGCTCAAAGGCAAATTAATTGTTGATCTTCGCTTTTGCTTTTTCTACCAGCCTATTAATTTCATCCCGCTGGTAATTATCAATAGCATAAACGTATTGAAGGTTATAAAAATTAGCGGTCGATTTTACTTTAATTACGTAGTTGTTGGTACTTTTATCAGCCGCCACATAATCTACCGTGCCAATCATTAAGCCATATGGAAACGTAGTGGTAATGCCACTCGTTAGTATAGTATCGCCCTTAGCCACTTTGGAACTCCTGCGTACGTTTATCAGCGAAAGGTAATTTGGTTCTTTGCCATCCCAAACAATAGTGCCGCCACCGTTAGGGTCGTTTTTTACCAGTGCATTTATTTTACTGTCTTTATGCAACAGGCTCATTACCACTGCATAATTTTCGCTTACATCGGTAACGATGCCTATAACGCCATTATTAGGGTCAATAACGCCTTCATCTTTTTTTAATTGTTGTTTGGAACCCCTGCCCAAAACTATAAAATTGTTTTGTGTAGAAACTGAGTTGGAAACAACCTTTGTTGCCTGGTAAATCCATTTACGGTGGTTGCCTAATGTATCGTAAGGGATAGAGTCTGTTACAATTTTTGTAATAGTATCGGGAATTTCAAAATTAAGTTTCATCAGGTTGAGCAGCCTTTCGTTCTGCTGCTGTAATTCCTGGTTTTTCTTTTTGAGCGCTAAGAAGTCGTCTACTTTGGAATATTGCTCATTTACCTTACCAGTAATTTCGTTCATGTAAATAGAGCCTATGGCATTATGGTATTGATTATAATGTACAATTAAAAAAATACAAAACCCCTGCAATAAAAGAAAGAAAATAAATGTAAAATACCTCCGGATGAAGAGAAAAATATTACGCATGGAGCATCCCCCCAAATCTCTCTTTTGGAGAGCCATTTGAACTTATGAAATGTAGAAGCGTTTTCATAAAAAAGAACTTAAAAAATGGACTGTAATCCAGTAGTTAGCCAACATCATGCCGTAAACCAAATTTAACGCATCACGAATGGATACCGGTCGTAATTTTTAAGTGCAATGCCTGTACCCCTAACAACGCTCTTCAGCGGGTCGTCTGCAACGTGTACTGGTAATTTTATTTTGGCAGCTATGCGTTTGTCTAAGCCTCTAAGCAAAGCACCGCCACCGGTAAGGTATAAGCCACGGCGATAAATATCTGCAGCCAGTTCTGGCGGAGTAGTTTCGAGTGCTTTTAAAATAGCTTCTTCAATTTTAAAGATGCTTTTATCCAAAGCTTCGGCAACTTCCTGAAAGCTTACCATTACTTGCTTTGGGATACCAGTAACAAGGTCACGTCCATTGACAGGGATGTCATCCGGCGGATTTTCTAAATCTTTCATGGCAGCGCCAACCTGTATCTTAATTTGTTCGGCTGTACGTTCACCAATAAGCAGGCTATGGTAACGGCGAAGCGCTTCCATAATATCGGCAGTAAATTCATCGCCGGCAATACGGATGCTTTGGTCGCATACGATACCCGCTAGCGCAATTACTGTAATGCCAGTAGTGCCGCCGCCAATATCAATAATCATATTGCCAACCGGTTCTTCCACATCAATACCTATACCCAATGCTGCGGCCATTGGCTCGTGCAATAAATAAACTTCTTTAGCGCCTGCCTGTTCAGCACTGTCCCTTACGGCACGTTTTTCAACTTCGGTAATGCTGCTTGGTATGCAAATCATCATACGCCAGCTTGGTGCAAACAAAGGTTTTTTGGGATAGATCATTTTGATCATTTCCCTTATCATTAATTCGGCGGCATTAAAATCGGCAATAACGCCGTCTTTTAACGGGCGAACGGTGCGTATGCTTTCGTGGGTTTTTTCGTGCATCATCAATGCCTTTTTGCCCACTGCTAATATGTTTTTTGGATTATTCCTGTCTAGGGCAACAATGGAAGGTTCATTAACAACCACTTCATCGTTAAAGATTATCAGGGTATTTGCGGTGCCCAAGTCCATAGCAATTTCCTGTGTGAAAAAATTAAAAAGGCCCATAGTATATGTAGTGAAAACGAATAAATGTTATGTTAGCAAAGTTGATGTAATTTATTTGAATTAACAATGACAAAAACATTATTTCTAAACATTTTCCGGAATCATTAATTAATATGCCTAAACTGTTTTAGTACTGCAATTAAAAATATTATAAACATGACAATATTAGGTGGGTTGCAATTATAGTGCCTTCTTTTTATTGCCGGCTAAAAGTTGGCACCTGCCTTTTTATACTTTACATCTTTTAAACAATAATAGCTTTAAAAGATGCTGAGCAAGAATTTAAAAATACTATTGCCATAAAAATGGTTGATGGAAATAGTATGGCAAACGAGTGAAAATGGTTAAATAATCAACAGCTTACCTAAATTCAAACCCAATATCTTCGCGGTAATACATGCCATCAAAATAAATTTGATCAAGCATATAATTTGATTGTTCGGCTGCCTCTGCAATACTTTCGCCAAAAGAAGTTACTGCTATAACCCTACCGCCTGCAGTGAGCACATCGTCTCCTACCTGCCTTGTGCCTGCGTGAAAAACGATAGTTCCTTCAAGTTTAGTATCTGCCAGCCCACTTATTATTTTACCAGTTTGATGTTCGTTGGGGTAACCGCCGCTTACAGCCATAACGGTTACGGCTATTTGCTTACTGGTAACGATGGTTACTTCGTTTAAACGTTGCTGTGCGGTAGCGGCTAGTATTTCTATAATGTCGTTTTCAACCCGGGGTATAATCACTTCTGTTTCCGGGTCGCCCAGCCGGCAATTATATTCAATTACAAACGGCTGACCATTTACATTTATCAACCCTATAAAAACAAAACCTTTATATTCCAGCGCTTCTTTTTGCAGTCCGTTTATGGTAGGTTCTATAATTGTTTTAGTTACAATTTCCATATAAGCCGCATCTACAAAGGGTACAGGGCTAACGGCACCCATGCCGCCGGTGTTGGGACCGGTTTCGCCAATGCCAATACGCTTATAGTCTTTTGCTTCTGGCAGCACTACATAATTTATGCCATCAGTAAGTACAAAAATACTTACTTCTATGCCATATAAAAATTCTTCTATGACTACTCTTTTGCTTGCTTCGCCAAATTTAGTATGCTGTATCATCAATTGAAATTCTGCCAGTGCTTCAATATGGTTGGTACAGATAACAACGCCTTTACCGGCTGCAAGCCCATCGGCTTTTAAAACAATAGGCAAGGTATGCTTACGGATATAATCAATGCCTTCCTCGTAATTAGCGGCATCAAATTCTTTATAGGCTGCGGTTGGTATATTGTGCCGTTGCATAAAAGCCTTTGCGAAGGCCTTACTGCCTTCCAGCTGAGCCGCTTCTTTTGATGGCCCGATTACTTGTATATGTGCAGTAGCAGGATTATCTTTAAAAAAATTATAAATACCTTTTACCAATGGCTCTTCGGGCCC
>JAYVUJ010000101.1:0-6242 GCA_043788035.1 Ferruginibacter sp.
ACAGATACTTATGCACCCGAATTAAAATATGCGGGATTTGTTACGCAGGCCTATTGGTTTGATATTAATAAAGATGGCCAAAAAGATCTTTTACTCTCGTTGGAATGGGGGACGATAACTGCCTATGTTAATAATAAAGGCTTTCTTACTAAAAAAGTTTTAAGCGACAAAAAAGGGTGGTGGAATTTTATTTTACCCTGCGATGTAGACAACGATGGAAATGTAGATTTAATAGTAGGTAATCTTGGTTTAAACAGCCGGTTAAAGGCAACCGAAAAAGAACCAGTTCAAATGTATTTTAATGATTTTGATGGTAATGGAAAAAAAGAGCAAATACTTACTTATTACGTGGCAGGCAAACAAATACCTTTTGCAAATAAAGCAGAATTGGAAAAACAAATTCCGATGCTAAGGAAAAATTTTTTGTATGCAGCGGATTTTGCACAAGCCACATTACCGCAACTATTTGGTACAGATAAATTAGATAAATCTGATTTATTTGTTGCAAATTATTTTGCAAACAGCCTTTTTATGAATAAAGGGAATTTGAAGTTTGACGTTAAAACTTTGCCGGTCGAAGCACAGTTTAGCTCTTTTAAAGATGCTGTTGTAGTTGATGCAAATAATGATAATTTACCCGATATTTTGCTAATGGGAAATTACTATGACAATAATATTGAAATGGGTAGGTATGATGCTGATTATGGAACTATTTTAATTAATAAGGGCAATGGTATTTTTGAAGCGCAACTAATAAATGAATTCGCAATAAAAGGACAGGTACGTCATATTAAACCAATAAAAATAGGCAAACAAACTGCCTTTATTTTGGCCCGAAATAGCGATAGTTTAATGGTAATTAAGTTTAAGAATTCAACCCTAAAGCCATAAAATATACTTAATCTCTTTACATAATTTCACACTTAAACTTATTGTTATTTTAAAAATAATAAATTAATAATTTACATAACCGGATAGTAAATTCTTGATTTCCATTTTGTGCTATCCGGCTCTTTTATTCTATCTGTAATAAGAGATATAAATGGTATTGCCGGTGCCACTCTATTATAATCTCTCAAGTAATATTCCAATTGTTTAAGTGCATAATTAATTTTATTATTTTCACCGGTAATATCGCAGACTAAAATTTTGCCTCCGCCTAACATCCATTTGTACTTAATTAAACCCTTATCTTTCAATTTTTTATTTACTGGTAAGGCTACTTTTACTAAGTAAGAAATACTATCAATAGTATATACGTTTAACATGGGAAAGCCTGACTGTTGCGCTCCCTGTTTAATGCTGTAATTTTTTAGCTGGTCAATTAAAGTATAAATAAATTTACTTGTAGGATAACCATGTGAAGAATCTGAAATAAAAATTAGTGTGGAATCAACTACAGGTATTTCCTCAATTAAAATGCCATAAGTATTTTCCACTTTAGAATAATAAGCCTGCATTTTCTTTAGCAAAATGTCCAAGTTATTTTTTACTTCCTGGGCTATTAAATAATTTTGTACCCTTTTTACGGGATTAAATGTAGTTGCCAATTCGGTATTCCAGGTTAATAAAATAGAATCGCGGGCAAATGATAAAAAATCTAAAGAAGATTTTAAAGTACTCTTTTTTGTTTTGATATCAATTATAATTGACGAAGTTAAAATATCAACCAACTCAAATTGTGACTTATTTAAATTATAACTATTATTATTAAAATTTTCTTTAATTGTATTTGCTATTGGCCACCATTTATCCCAATTCTTATTGTCAGATAAAGAGCGAAAAACTGCATTCTGCTTCGCATTTATAGAAGCTGTTCGGCGAACAACAATTTTATCTGGTATTACAAAATACAAAAAGGCAATTAAAGTAAGTAAAGTAAAAAGCAAAGAAATAAAAAACAATTTTTTCATATTTAATTCTGTTTACAAACCTAAAGTTTAATTTAGGACATAATTGCGTGATTAATAGTTACATCTTAATAACTTTCAAGTTATGTTATGTAACTTTTTAAATAATTATTAATTTTATTTGGTAGTTAATATTCCCAGACATCATTATCATATAGAATATTATTTTATTTGTTTTATGTTTTAATCGCCCATCCTATAAACAATCGCACCATAAGGTTGCAAAACAAAACCATCAACCGATACATAATTACTAATTAAAGGCGTTTTTTTGACCTTACTAAATTCCGGCGAAAACCAGTTAACCGTATCTTTTGAAAAATTTAACAACACCAAAATTTTTTCATCACCTAAAGTTCTGGTATAAGAATCACTTTTAGATTTTCTTTATCCCGTAATTTATATTTACCATACACTAAAACATGATTGTACTTACGAAGTTGCACTACTTTTCAAAAATAATCTAGCGGTATGTTAGGGTCTTTTTCTTCTGCAGCTACATTAATTGTGTCATAATTAGCGTTTACTTATAACCAGTGAGTTGATGAGCTAAAGCCTGCGTTGGCAGTGCTATCCCACTGAAAAGGTGTGCGGCTATTGTCTCTTGCACCAATTTTTGTGCATCTATAAATTTTTTAGGTCGCCATTTTTATTTTTTATTTGTTGATACATATTTATCGATTCTATGTTGCGGTAATCCTCAATATTATTACATTTAATATTGCTCATGCCCAATTTATCGCCAAAATAATAATAGGGAGTGGCACGTATGGTTATTAAAAAAGTAGTAAGTATTTTAGAACTGGCTTCTCTGTAAGCAGGTGCATCGATACCCATCGGGTAACCATACGTGACTGATCGTGATTACCTAAATAAATAGTGCTCCACACTTTCTCTGCAAAAATACCATCCAATTTGGTGTAAATGTTTTTAAAATCTACCGGGTTATATCCTTTGGGATTCATCTGTTTTAATTTACCAGGTAAATACCCAAGGTTTATTGGTAATTTGCCGCGAAGCACCATCCGCTGTGCATTTTGTTATACTAAAGCACAGTAAAATTTTGGTAGTAGGGATAAAAAAATAGAACGTAAAAAAGCCCATAATAAACAGCAGTAAAACTATCAGATAATTTTTCATAAGCAGGCAAAATTTATTTCAACGTAATGTTGGTCCAGTTCAATTTTTAGTGTGACTCTATACTTATAAAGATACCGTTTCAAATTCAAATTTAATTTTTAAGCCATATTTATTAAGAGTGCCTTTATTATCGCATAACAGTAAGTACTTTTCAAGAGCCATAATGCCGTTCATTATAAAACATCGCTAAACTTTGCCCATTTAACTTTATTAGTTTTCCTTTGATGGAATTTTATTTATCCAAACCATTATTTGCATGAACATACAGCAAAGATTATTTTTACTTCCCTTAATGGTGTTCATTAATGTAACACAGGCTCAGCCAATACCCATGCTGCAAGCTTTTAATAAAAGCACTCTGCCCATTAATTATCCTTTAAACAGAATTTATAATGGGGCAAGCCTAAAAAACTTTTTCACAAAACTGAAAGATTTGAAGGATAATAAAAAAGGTATTGTACGTATCGTGCACATAGGCGATTCGCATATACAGGCAGATTTTTTATCAGGTTTGATGCGCCGTAACCTCCAGGCTTTTTTTGGCAATGCAGGCAGAGGGCTTATTTTTCCTTACCAGTTAGCACGGTCAAATACGCCCACAGATATTAGCAGCAAGTCAAACGTGGCTTGGAAATTTAATCGGGTGGCACATCCTAAAATATTAATTAATTCAGGTGTATCTGGTTATGTTATACAAACGGCTAACCTTTCTGCAAATATGGATATTAATTTGCGTGCTGAAGAAAATGACAGCTCGCTTTATTTTAAACGGCTACAGTTTTTTATCGATTCAAATAAAACAACTTCATGGGCATTGCATGCAGAAAATAACACGGTCGCGTACTTTATAAATAATGATAGTGCTGCCATACAAGATAGTATTGCAATACCCGCTTACCACGAAGTTGTACTGGATAATCTTGCCCATCAGTTTTCACTAACAGCTTTGCCAACCAATGCGCTAAAATCATTTTATGGCGTATCGCTTCAAAACGATGAAGCGGGTGTTTTATACCACTCTATTGGCGTAAACGGCTCCCGGTATGAGCAGTATAATATTGCCTCCTTATTTTGGCAACAGCTGGCAGGTTTGCAAGCCGACCTTTATATAATTTCTTTAGGCACAAACGAAGCACAAGCGGTAATATTTAATGAAAGCGATTTTAGGCAACAGCTATCGCAAATGGTGGCGCATATAAAAAATATCAATCCCGCTGCTGCCATTTTAATTACTACCGCTGCAGATTATTTTAAAGGCAAAAAAGCAAATAATGTATTAAAGCAGCTTAATACTTCGCTTACTTATTATTGCAATGAAAACAGGTTGCCTTTATGGGATTTATACAGGGTTACAAATGGCTACGGATCATGTTATGGCTGGTTCTCTAAAAAGCTGATGAATAAGGATAAGATACATTTTACAGCAGATGGATATCGCCTGCAGGGCCAGTTATTCTTTAATGCGCTGGCTAAAGAATATAATGAAAGTATGCAGCCGTAAAGCAGGCTTATTTTGTTAGGAAGATGGAGGTAGTTTTTTAAAACTGCAAATAAATGGGTAGCACCGGCTCGGCAGATTTAAAAAAGCCATACAATACCACAAACATAAAAAATACGGCTATGTATGCCAGCATCGGCATTTTTGTAAAACGCTCCAATACTTTATCTGCCAGGGTATCAGGTATAGCATGCAACAAAAATGCAATCAGCATCATTGCTAAAACCGGGCTATAATTTTTATAAAATGCTCCCCATACATCAAAACTAAAATCGTGTAAAATCTGGTGCAGCATTGTAGTTGCTGTTGCAAAATCGACCGCCTTAAAAAATATCCAGGCAAAGCAAACAAAGTGAAAAGTTACGGTTACCATAATAGCTTTGTACCACCAACTAATTTTTACATTGCTTACTGTTTTGCCAGTAAGCAATATCCAAATTTTATGCACAGCCAGTGCAATGCCATGCAAAGCACCCCATAAAATAAAGTTCCAGTTGGCACCATGCCAAAAACCGCCCAGTAACATTATAGTTAGTAAATTAAAATTTGTGGCAATACCTTTTTTATTTTTTTCAATGATAGAAGGCAGCAAGAATAATAGCAATAACCCCAATGTTATAGCGGCTGAAACGAAGTAACTTAATTGCAAAAATTTAACCTCTGCAAAAAAACTTCCGGCAAAAAATAAAGTTGCGAAAAAATAAGTTGCAACAGTGCCCTTTTTATTTCCACCTATGGGAAAGTATAAATAATCCCTTAACCAGCTAGATAAGGAGATGTGCCAGCGGCGCCAGAACTCAGTAATATTTTTGCTTTGGTAAGGCGATAAAAAGTTAGGTGGTATGGTAAAGCCAAGCCAGCGTGCGATGCCTAATGCAATGTCGCTATAGCCACTAAAATCGCAGTAAATAACCATGGCATAACCATATACCGCAAACAAATTTTCTAGCCCGGTATAACGGGATGGGTCATCAAAAATATAGTTTACAAAGTTTACGGTGAGGTAATCTGATATAATTAGTTTTTTTATAAGCCCCGATATGATGAGGTAAAATCCTTTAGTAAAATCTTTGTTCGATATAGTATAGGGTAGGTTTATCTGCGGTATAAAATCGTGCGCCCTAACAATTGGGCCCATCACCAATTTCGGAAAAAAAGATAAGAACAACAGGTAATCACTAAACTTGCTGGCAGGCTTAAATTCATCCCTGTACACATCAATTGTATAGCTAAGGTTTTCAAAAGTAAAAAACGAAATGCCAATGGGCAGCAATATATTAAGCGCACTAAAATGAGTAGCAAATAAACCGTTGGAAATGGAGATAAAAAAGTTGGTGTACTTAAAGTAGAACAGTATGCCTATATTAAAAAAGATGCTCGATAACAGTAGCAACATTTTTGGGTTTTTATTTTGTTGCCTGAAAATAGCGTTGGACAGAAAATAATTAAACACCGCCGAAATTATTACCAGCCCTACAAAATAACCACTCGCCTTATAAAAAAAATATAAAGAAAACAAACAAAAAATATATCGGCGTACCGTAAAATTATTTCGGAAAGAATAATACAAGCAAATAAAAAGCGTAAAAAAACACACAAAAAAACCATTGTTAAAAAGCAACGGATTCTTGGGGTCGTATACAAATTGTTGAAGAAATAAATGGAGGTCGAACGTAGGCATTGGTTAGTAGTTA
>JAYVUJ010000102.1:0-3867 GCA_043788035.1 Ferruginibacter sp.
CCAAGTACAACATAAAATCAACCTTATACCCCATTACAATGAGCAACGAATTACCACAGGGCGCATACCTGGCCAACGCAAAAATGTACCTGAAATGGAAAGGAGAAGAAATGCAGATGAGCATCAACGACTTTAAACTAAAGGGTAAACACAATCAATATAACAGTATGGCAGCAAGCCTTGCCTCAACAGCGGTTGATATAAGGAAAGAAAAAATTAGGGAAGCCCTGCAAACTTTTGAAAGCCTCGAACATAGGATGGAGACTGTGGCCACCATTAAAGGAGTAGAATTTATTAACGATAGTAAAGCAACCAATGTAAACAGCACCTGGTTTGCGTTGGAAAGTATTGAAGAAAAACCAATCATCTTAATATTGGGCGGGGTAGATAAAGGCAACGACTATTCTTCCATGAAAGAAATGGTGACCGAAAAGGTAAAAGTAATTGTATGCATGGGCATTAACAACAAAAAATTGCACGAAGAGTTTGGTGCGTTAGTAGAGTCAATTGTTGATACTACAAGTGCTGTAGAAGCAGTACAGGCAGCATTTCATTTTGCCACTAAAGGCGATGTGGTTTTACTAAGCCCGGCATGTGCCAGTTTCGATTTATTTAAAAATTACGAAGACAGAGGCAACCAATTTAAGCAGGCAGTAAAAAATTTGTAAAGGGCCAAACCCCGTCAGCGGTTTAGCAGAAAATAAAACCGATAGATACTAATAATTAAAAGGTAGCAAACGCCAACCCCTCTCACCTGGAGAGGAGTTGGGAGGGAGTTAAAAAAATGGCAGACAATATAAACTTAAAAGAATTTTTTACGCCCAACATCAGTAACATGGGTGGCAATTTGGTAAGCAAAACCAAAGGCGATAAAGTTATATGGGCCATCGTCATCATCCTTACATTGGTAAGTTTATTGGTAGTGTACAGCAGCACCGGTTCACTGGCTTATAAGTACAGCAAAAGCACAGAAAGTTTTTTGTTTAAGCAATTCGCATTCATTATACTGGGCGTTATCATCATCTATTTTGCACACCGGGTTAACTATACAATTTACTCAAGGATGGCGCTCATTTTATTTATGATCGCTATCCCTTTGTTAATTTACACGTACTTTTTTGGCGCTAAAATAAACGAAGGCAGCCGCTGGATAAAACTGCCCGTCATCAACATGACGTTCCAAACATCCGACCTTGCAAAGCTTGCCCTGTTCATGTACATGAGCCGCCAGTTAAGCCGAAAGCAACATGTAATCAAAGATTTTAAAAAAGGCTTTTTACCCATCATCATACCAGTAGCTATTATTTGTTTATTAATAGCGCCGGCTAATTTATCAACGGCTATACTAGTTGCAGCAACCAGTTTATTACTAATGTTTATTGGGCGAATAAGTACTAAGCATATACTGGCAACCATCGGCATAGCCATCATACCAATAGCTATTTTACTAACTATCGCAGTAAAGTATTACGATAAGCAAGAGCATAAAACCAGAGACCTGCCAGCCATATTCGCCGTAGGTCGTGTGCCCACCTGGATAGGCAGGATACAGACTTTTATGTACAGCAGCAAAGAAGACAACAATGAAAAATTATACCAGATAAACCAGGCGAAAATTGCCATCGCAAATGGCGGCTGGTTTGGCGTTGGCCCGGGTAACAGCAGCGCCCGTAATTTTTTGCCACACTCTTACAGCGATTTTATTTTCGCCATTATTTTAGAAGAATATGGCTTGCTCGGCGGTGCGTTTATCGTATTTATTTATTTATTGTTTTTGTACCGGTGCATACGGCTGTATAGAAAATGCCCTTTTGCATTCGGTGCATTTTTGGCGTTAGCGCTAAGTTTTACTTTGGTAATACAAGCTATTGCAAACATGGGCGTAAACGTAAACGTATTCCCAAACACGGGCGTAACGTTGCCGTTGGTAAGTATGGGTGGTAGCAGTTTTTTATTCACTTGCCTGTCCATCGGCATCATATTAAGCGTGGCAAGAAATGTAGAACAGCTGGAAGGAAAAATGGCTTTAATAACAGTAGTTGAAGAAGTGGAGGCATAGGCATAACAAAAGGGGGACATTTATTCATAGAAAAGATTTTTTGCCCCGGCCAATACAGCAGCAATGTTGGGCTTCATAGGCATCGCACTCTTGTACATTGGTTATTAATGAGCTTTAACCACAATATCCGGGGCGTATTAAAATGTAAAAGTATTACCATAACGGTACTTAAAAAAAGTAACTTTTAGTAAATAAGTTGAATGAAATAACAAACATAAAAAGCACTAAGAATCCTTCTTTAAAGGGCGGGGAGGCTGGTCTTGAGCTTGAGCCTGGGCTTATTGTGCCTCCCCGCATTATCATTGCAGGCGGTGGCACAGGCGGGCATATTTTTCCGGCAATAGCCATTGCTAATGCCATAAAAAAAATAGCACCACAAACAGAAATTTTATTTGTTGGCGCCAAAGGAAAAATGGAAATGGAAAAAGTACCGCAGGCCGGCTACCGGATTGAAGGCTTAAGCATTGCCGGCTTTAACAGAAGTTCTTTGATAAAAAACATTTGGCTGCCTTACAAACTTATAAAAAGTGTACTGCAGGTAAGCAAGCTTTTCAAGCTTTTTAAGCCAACAGCGGTTATTGGAGTGGGTGGTTATTCAAGCTATCCGGTGCTGCGTTATGCGCAGGCAAGGGGCATCAAAACTTTCATTCACGAAAGCAATTCTTTTGCAGGTAAAAGCAATATGCTGCTCGGTAAAAAGGCTACTAAAATTTATGTAGCAACCGATGGCATGGAGAAATTTTTTCCCGTAAAAAAAATATTGGTCACTGGTAACCCAGTGCGGGAAACGATTGCTAAAAGCGACGTAACAAGAGAAGATGCCCTAAGGTTTTTTAACCTTGACCCCTACAAAAAAACAATTGTAGCTATTGGTGGAAGCCTTGGTGCAAAAAGCATCAACGAAGCACTGGGCGCACACCTGGATGAGTTTGAAAAAAATAATTTACAGCTGGTTTGGCAAACAGGCAAGCCATATATAGCTATTGCAAAACAAAAAGCATTGGATAAGCCAAACGTGTGGGTAAACGATTTCATCATCCAGATGGAGTATGCTTATGCGGCGGCAGACGTAGTTATCAGCAGAAGCGGTGCCATGGCGATTGCCGAATTATGCGTGCAAAAAAAAGCCGCTTTATTTGTTCCTTATCCATTTGCTGCTGAAGACCATCAAACGGTAAATGCAATAAATTTAGTAAATAAAAATGCAGGCATCCTAATAAAGGATAGTGAAGCATCAGAAAAATTAGTGCCTCAAATTATCGCCTTATTAAACAATGAAACAAAATTAGGATCTTTAAAATCAAACATCAGTAAACTGGCTATAATAGATGCTGATGATGTAATAGCAAACAATATTTTAAGTTCGATAAATGTGAAAACCGTGTAGTAACAAGCTTCGGCGTGTTCAGCATACTAATTAAAATATAAAGAAAGCTTTAAAAATAACAATGAATAATTATAGCAACATATTAAAATCGCTAGCAGTAATACCTGCAGAAGATACCTCACATACCCCAAGTATTTATTTCCTTGGCATGGGTGGCATTGGCATGAGTGCCCTGGCAAGGTACTTCAACAGCATTGGCGTAAAGGTGAGTGGTTATGATAAAACGGTAACGCCTTTAACCAAACAATTAGTATCAGAAGGAATAACAATACATTTTGAAGATAATATCGAATTAATAGATAAAACGGCACAGTTAGTGGTATATACGCCGGCGGTACCGAAAGATCATAAAGAACTTAATTACTATCAGCAAAACAATTACAAAGTAGTAAAGCGCAGTGATGTGCTGCAAGCCATTACC
>JAYVUJ010000103.1:0-2257 GCA_043788035.1 Ferruginibacter sp.
GAGGTACACACTAAAACCAATGGTTTTGATGCTATTGAATATGTAAAAGATAATATTGTAGATGTTGTTTTGTTAGATGAAACAATGCCTGGCATAACCGGTCTACAAACCTTGCAGCAAATAAAAGAGGTAAACAGCAATTTACCGGTAGTGCTCATTACCAAAAATGAAGCGGAGAATTTGATGGACGAAGCCATCGGCAGCCAGATAAGCGATTACCTGATAAAGCCCGTAAACCCCAACCAGGTTTGGCTTAGCTTAAAAAAACTGATAGATAATAAAAGGCTGGTGGCAGAAAAAACAACTTCGGCCTACCAGCAGCAATTCCGTAGTTTGTTTATGGCGCTAAACGATAACCCAGACCATATTGGCTGGATGGACATTTATAAAAAATTAGTGTATTGGGAGCTGGAAATGAAGAAGAGTGACAGCCCGGAAATGCAGGAAGTTTTTCAGGCACAAAAAGCAGAGGCTAATACAGAATTCTTTAAGTTCATCAGCCGCAACTATGCATCCTGGCAACAACCTAAGTGTGATGATGCGCCGATAATGAGCCATAATTTAATGAAGTATAAAGTTTTTCCGCACCTGGAAAAAGGCACGCCGTTATTTTTTGTATTGATAGATAATTTACGCTTTGACCAATGGAAAACCATCCAGCCAATTTTTGCAGAAAGCTTCCGCATACAGGAAGAAGAAACTTTTTACTCTATACTGCCCACCGCTACCCAATACGCCCGTAACGCCATTTTTGCAGGTATGATGCCAATTGAAATAGAAAGGCAATTTAGCAACCAATGGAAAAATGATGATGACGAAGGCGGCAAAAATATGTACGAAGAAGAATTTTTTAAGGCGCAGCTAAAAAAGCTCAACAAAGGCGACCTAAAGTATTGTTATACCAAAATAACCAATAACCACGATGGGCAAAAAATGGTGGAGAATATGCACAATATGCTGCAGAACGACATCAATATCATTGTATACAATTTTATAGATATGCTGAGCCACGCTCGTACTGAAATGGAAGTATTGAAAGAATTGGCCGGCGACGAAATAAGTTACCGCAGTATTACCGAAAGCTGGTTTATACATTCGCCTTTACACCAGGCACTCAAAAAAATTGCCGATAAAAAAGTAACCGTAATTGTTGGTACAGACCATGGCACAGTAAGGGTAAAAACGCCCGCAAAAGTAATTGGCGATAAACAAACAACCGCCAACCTACGTTACAAACATGGCAGAAATTTAAATTACGATGCTAAAGATGTACTCGTATATCGCGACCCAAGGGAAGTAGGCTTGCCCGTGCCGAATATCAATTCATCTTTTATTTTTGCCAAAGGAGATATTTTTCTTTGTTACCCCAACAATTACAACCATTTTGTAAATTATTACCGCAATACCTTTCAGCATGGAGGTGTTAGCCTGGAAGAGATGATTGTGCCTGTTATAAGGATGACCAATAAGTAGCATAGTTATAAACTGTTTGTGGATAAGTTGAAAAAGTACAAAGCGGCATACTATTGTAAATTTGCGAATTACATGGAAGGGGCTTTATCTTATATATTATGGCAATAAAATTCACACAAAATACTTTAGATAAAGTAGAAAAGATAATTGAAGAATGTGGTTATGTTATCCGTTATGAAAGAGGTAATTTTCAAAGTGGCTACTGCATTTTGCAAACTAAAAAAGTAGTGGTGCTTAATAAGTTTTTTCAAACAGAAGGAAAAATAAATACACTTATAGATATAATGCCTCAACTGCAAATTAATATAGATGCGCTTACGCACCACAGCCAAAAGCTTTATGAAGAAGTAATGGCTGTGGGAAACGATAAATAACGCATCAATACAATTTTTATTTATAAAAGCTAAGTACTTATTGCTTAAATTTTCAATGTGCAATCCCCCCATCTCAAAATAACATTTCTTGGTACCGGAACTAGCACTGGAGTGCCCATGATAGCCTGTGGGTGTGAGGTCTGTACATCTACCGATAAAAAAGATAAACGCTTACGCAGCAGTATTATGGTGCAAAGCGCAACTACAACTTTAGTGGTGGATACCACGCCAGATTTTCGTTACCAAATGCTGCGGGAAAGCGTACTTAATTTAGATGCGGTACTCTTCACCCATCCCCACAAAGACCATATCGCTGGCTTGGATGATGTAAAAGCATTTTCTTTCTTCTCTGGCAAAGCTATGGAATTATATGCCAACGAGCTAACAGAAGAATCGATAAAGAGAGAATT
>JAYVUJ010000104.1:0-29222 GCA_043788035.1 Ferruginibacter sp.
ATTTGCTACATTCTAAGAAGTTGTTAGCAACAATTACGAAGCCAAACAAATTTAAATTATAGAAGTTATTAATAATACCATAAAAACGAAAAAATTAACAGTTTATTTTTAAAACCATGTTTTTTATTAAATCTGGCTTTTTGCAGACTTTTATATTTGTGTATTTTAAATTGCGGCCCATAATATTTTTTATTAAAATAATTGCTGTAAATCCATAAACTATTTAAAAACATTATTTTTATATATGAAGCAGAAAATATTTTCTTTATACCATTTTATCAAACAGGTAATAATGGAGTTTATTGATGACAATGTAATGAAATATAGTGCTTCGTTGGCTTATTATACAGTATTCTCTTTAGCACCAATGCTAATAATCATCATTTCTATTTGCGGATGGCTATTTGGTAAAGAAGCAGTGCAGGGGCAAATGTATGGTGAAATTAAAGATTTGGTAGGCAGTGCTGCCGCATTGCAGATACAAGAAAATATAAAAAACATCCATCTTACCAAGGATACGCCTTTAGCTACCATTTTTAGTATTATTGTATTAGTTATAGGTGGTACCGGTATTTTTGGAGAGATCCAGGATTCTTTAAACAAAATTTGGGGGCTTAAAGTAAAAACAAAAAAAGCGTGGTGGAAGTTAGTATTGAACCGTTTATTATCTTTTTCATTAATTTTAAGTTTAGGGTTTGTGCTGATAGTTTCGCTTGTGCTAACTGCTTTAATAGCAATAATTGGCGATCGGCTTAATCATATTTTATCTGGCGCAAGCAAAATATTTGTACCGTTAATAGATAATGCATTATCATTTGTAATAACTGCTTTGCTTTTTGCCATCATTTTTAAAGTATTGCCCGATGCAAAAATTAAGTGGAAAGATGTAAGTATAGGCGCCATTATAACTGCAGTACTTTTTACATTAGGTAAAATAGGTATTGGCTATTATTTAGGAAGAAGCAATATGGCAACCATTTATGGCGCTGCAGGCTCCGTCATTATTATTATGCTTTGGGCATATTATAGCTCAGTAATATTATATTTGGGGGCTGAATTTACAAAAGTATATGCTAATGGGCATGGAAGTAAAATACAACCGAATGATTACTCAGTTTGGATAAAAATTGAAGAAATTCCAGTTGAAGAAGTTACCTTAAAGAAAGAAGTATAAAGTAATTGTATCTTTATAAAAATATTATATAAATGAATAAGAGTATTTTAATTATTGATGATGATGCGGATATGTGTGCACTGTTAACAAGGTTCCTTTCTAAAAATGGCTATGTTGTAGATTTTGCACATAGTGGCAATAAAGGCATCGAAAAATTTAAGGCTGGTAAGTTTGATATTGTTTTATGTGACTACCGGTTAGGCGATAAGAAAGATGGTAAAGACATCCTTATAGAAATTAAACAACACAACCCAGATACAATTGTACTGATAATTACAGGATATAGCGATATTAAAACTGCTGTAGATGTTATTAAGGCAGGTGCTTACGATTACATTACAAAACCGTTAATACCTGATGAGGTATTGAATGTGCTAAGCGCTGCATTAAACCAGCCAACCGACAATGAAAATAATTTCGCAGGCAGCAATACTGGTGCAAAAAGTAAAAAAAGCAATATTGCAAATGTTGATTTTTTAGTTGGAGAAGCAGCTGCAACCAAAGCGTTGTACAACCAAATAGAAATTGTGGCGCCTACAAATTACAGCATTATACTTCATGGCGAAAGTGGTACTGGTAAAGAAGTTATCGCTAAAACTATACACGACCTTAGCAGCCGTAAAGGCAAGCCCTTCATAGCCATGGATTGTGGCACACTTTCAAAAGAACTAGCAGGCAGCGAGTTATTTGGCCATATTAAAGGCGCATTTACCGGTGCTATCAATGATAAAGAAGGTCATTTTGAATTAGCCAATGGGGGCACTTTATTTTTGGATGAGGTAGCCAATTTATCACCTGAAATACAAGCTTCCTTATTAAGGGTTATACAGGAAAGAAAGTTTAAAAGGATTGGTGGTACTAAGGAAATGGAAGTTGATGTGCGCATTATTGTTGCTACCAACGAAAACCTGCAAGACGCATACAGGAACGGAAAATTTCGGGAGGACCTATACCATCGCTTTAACGAATTTTCCATCGATTTGCCGCCGTTGAGGAACCGTATTGAAGATATTCCATTATTTGCAGATTTCTTTTTACAAAAAACTAATAAAGAACTGGATAAACAAGTGGAGGGATTTGAAGATGAAGTAATGAAAATGTTTATTCAATATTCTTGGCCAGGAAATTTAAGGGAATTTAGGAACGTAATAAGAAGGTCTGTTTTATTGACCAACATGGGTAAAATAGCGTCTGCAACTTTACCTATAGAAATTACCGGATTTATAAGCCAAAAAAATGTAGCTGCCCCTACGCCAGAAATAGAAACAGCAAAACCTAGTTCAGTATTTTTGAAAGATACTGCCTCCCGTGCGGAATATGAAGCTATTATGCAGGTATTAAAAGAAGTAAATTTTAATAAGACAAAGGCTGCGGAATTATTAAATATCGACCGAAAAACTTTATACAATAAAATAAAAAGCTTTGAAGACGCCCAATAACTTTTAAAGTTTGGGGTGTTTATCTTCTTCGGTTTCTGGTGTTGAAAAAGCAGATCCAATACTATGCATCAGGCTCGATAATGGTCCTTTCATTTTATTGGTATTATCATCTATAGTTGTGTCATTCAATGTTTCACCCATGTGCAGCTCAGGCTCAAGGTAAGGCAAAATATGATTGACCTGGCTAGAGAAAAATATTTTTACGTCTTTAATAGTTGCATCTGGCGGCAAATTTTCATTGGCTACTTTGATGGCTTCGTCGGCAATATCATCCATTTTTTCAAAAGATTCTATCCGCGGGCTATTGGCGTAAGCAGCAATTTTTTCTATAACATCTTGCTTAGTATCATCAAATATTTTTGATACCCAGTTCGTAGAATAATCTCTACGTAAAATTTCTGTTGCTCCTTCATCAGTGGTGCTATACTTATATAAACTAACCAAAACCGCTGGTATTGCTGCCTGGCTAAATTTTGTTTCACCTATTTCAGTACTTGTATTGGTTTGCTCGTGAATATTTGGGTCAATTTTTTTAAGGGCCGGATAACGGAGGTTTTCTTGCACTTTTTCTAAAAGGTTAATAGCCATGTTTGTAAAGTTTAGGTTGATTAATACCATACATATTTACAAAACCATGCCAATAAAGTACGTTATTATTTTATTTCGTTTAGGCCAGCAGAGTAATTATTACAATTTTTTTATTGGTTTTTAGCAAACTATCATAATGATATTCGTAAAATATCAGGTTAAAAAAGTGTACTAGAAGATATGACAAAAAACGGAGTGACATTCGCCCAGCTACTATTCGGACGAGCAAGAACATCGCCCAAAGCTACCGTGTTTGCCCGACCAGTAAAGCAATTACGGGCATAGCAATCAGTAAGATATGCTTATGAAAATATTAACCTAAAAAGTTGTTTTATCTTTTGTTAGAAAATAGCCATGCCATCAAGCCAGGTTCTGCAAACGCATTGTCCCAACTATTGTGATTGGCATCGGGGTATAAGGTAAATTTTACGGGGACATTATTTTGCTGTAGGGCCTTGACCATTATTTTAGAATATTTAGGGTCTACCGTATCATCTTTAGCGCCATGGAATATCCACCAATTGGCATTTTTTAATTTTGGGGCAATGGCACTATCAGCACCGCCGCAAATAGCAAAAGCCGCTACAAATAATTTTGATTCCCTTCTTATAATATCAAACGTACCCATGCCACCCATTGATAGCCCGCCAACATATATCTGCCGCTTAGTTATTGGGTATTGGGCAATTACATATTTAACCAGTTTTTTTAGCAGCCGCATAGAGGTGGTGGGCTTGCCTTCTGCCTTAAAAATAAATTCTCTTTTTCCGGTTGAGTCCTTGCTAACGGTAACATCTGCCCAGGTATCCTGCGCCGGGCACTGTGGAAAAACAATGATTGCAGGATACGCCTTTCGGATGCTGTCCCTTAAAAATAACTCGCCGCCATGTATTAATTGTGCTGCATTATCGCTGCCTCTCTCGCCCGAACCGTGAAGGAACAATACCATGGGGTACATTTTACCAGGGTCATAATTTTCTGGCAATAATAACCTGTAGCGTAAGGTGTCGCCTTTATTGATAAACATACGTTTTTCGTAAAGGCTAAAATCTTGTGCCTGCAAAGCGTAGCCCATCAACAATATCAGCAGCGCTAATAAGGTTTTCTTCATCATGGCAAGTATTTTATAATGTAAGCTTAAAGTTAGCTTCTTTTACGTCCCTGCTATTAGTTCCTATAAAAATTTTATAATCGCCTGGCTCGGCAGCAAACTTTAAATCGCTGTTATAAAATTTAAGGTCGTTGCTGTTGATAGTAAAAGTAATTTTTTTAGACTCGCCAGCTTTTAACTCTACTTTTTGAAACCCTTTTAATTCCTTTACGGGCCTGGTTATAGAGCCTACCATTTGCCTGGTATATAATTGCACTACTTCTTTGCCTGGAGTTGTACCGGTATTAGTTAAGGTAACGGTAGCGGTTAGTGGCTGATTGCTTTTTATGCTGTTGGTGCTTAGCGAAATGCTGCTATAAGTAAAGGTGGTATAGCTTAATCCGTAACCGAATGGATATAATGGATCGTTAGAAACATCTAAATAATTTGAATGGAATTTTTGGAACCACTGCCCTTCGCCAAGCGGGCGCCCTGTATTTTTATGGTTATAAAAAAGTGGCACCTGCCCAACATTTTGCGGAAAAGTGGCACTCAATTTTCCTGATGGGCTTACATCGCCAAACAATACATCAGCAATGGCATCGCCTGCTTCTGTGCCGCCGAACCATACATTTAATATGGCGGGCACATAATCGTTTTCCCATTTCAAGGTCATTGGCCTGCCGGCGAATAATACCAGTACAACAGGCTTACCTGTTTTTAATAGCGCCTTTAAAAGGTCTTGCTGTACCTTAGGTATGCCAATATCTGTGCGGCTTGCAGACTCACCGCTCATTTCTGACGACTCTCCCAGAGCGGCAACAATTACATCAGCGTGGCTGGCAATGTCCAATGCTTCTTTTAAAATATCTTCATTGCTGCGTGCATCCCTGTGCAGGGTTTTGCCAAATAGGGTAGCATGTTCTTCAAACAAACTATCAGCATCCAGATTGGCGCCTTTAGCGTATAATATTTTTGCACTGCTGCCCACTGCATTTTTTAAGCCTTGCAAAACAGAAATAGCTTTAGTAAAATCTGTAGCAACGCTCCAGGTGCCGGGCATGTTTTCTTTAGCATCGGCCAACGGGCCAATCAAAGCGATGGTGCCTGTTTTTTTTAATGGCAGCAATGCAGCAGAACCACTAGGTAAAGGAGCGTTTTTTAATAACACAAAACTTTCCGTTGCAATTTGCCTGGCAATTTTTCTGTTGGCCGGCGTAAAAATTTCTGTTGCAGCCCGTTGCTCATCGCAATATTTATACGGGTTGGCAAACAACCCTAATTTATATTTTGCTTCCAATACTAACCGGCAAGCTTCGTCAATTTGTTGTAGCGTTACTTTATTTTCTTGTAAAGATTTTGGCAAAGTACTTAAAAATCCTTCGCCTACCATATCCATATCCACCCCTGCTTTTAAAGCCAGTATACTAACATTTTGCAGGTCGCCCATGCCATGGGCTGTCATTTCATTAATGCCGGTATAATCGGTTACTACAAAGCCTTTAAAGCCCCATTGCTTGCGCAATACATCTGTAAGTAAAAATTTACTGGCTGTTGCAGGTATGCCATCCACTTCATTAAACGAAGCCATGATGCTTCCTGCGCCTGCATCTACAGCAGCCTTGTATGGTGGCAGGTATTCGTTGTACATACGCACACGGCTCATATCGGTGGTGTTATAATCACGCCCGGCTTCTGCAGCACCGTACATGGCATAATGCTTTACGCAAGCCATGATAGATTTGCTATCAGACAAATTATTACCCTGGTACCCTTTTACCATAGCCTGTGCTATCTGCGAGCCGAGGAAAACATCTTCGCCATTGCCTTCTGATATCCTGCCCCAGCGTGGGTCGCGGCTAATATCTACCATTGGGCTAAACGTCCAGCAAATACCATCGGCACTTGCTTCACTGGCTGCTATCCTGGCCGATTGTTCCACCAGTTTCATATCCCAGGTGCAGGACATGGCTAGGGGGATTGGGAATGTTGTCTGGTAACCATGGATAACATCCATGCCAAAGATCATCGGTATTTTTAACCGGCTTTCTTCTACGGCGATTTTTTGTACAGCCTTAATTTTTACGACGGATTTTATATTAAATAGCCCGCCTACTTTGCCCTCGCGTATTTTTTTTCTGATATCTGAATTGCCTGCCTGCCCTGTAACAATATCCCCGGAGCCAGGAAGGTTTAGCTGCCCAACCTTTTCATCAAGCGTCATCTTTTTCATTAAGGCATCTATAAAAACTTTCATTTTTGCAGGGCCGGCAGTTTGTGCATTGGCCTGCAGGGAGAAAAAAATAAGCAAGCCAGCAAAGGCTTTAATAAACAATTTCATATTAGCGTTTTTTTAAGTATGCTGTAAGTTATCCAGTTTTTATTTAAGTAAGTAAGGTTCAATTATTTTTTGCCAAATAGCGTATCCTTTAGCATTCATGTGCAGGTTATCTTCTATAAAAATATCTTTCATTACCGTGCCATCGGCATTGAACATGGCATGGTACACATCAATAAAAGCTGTTTGTTTTTGCTGGCTGAGGTACGATTTTATAACCGTATTTGCCGCCACCATTGTGGGCCAAAACTTCTCCCTGCTTGGGCTTGGCTTTAGGGATACAAAAGCTATGGGCACTTGTGGCAGCTGTTTTCTTATCAATAAAAATAATTGCTTAAAGCGTTCAAAAACAATTTTTGCTGAGATGCTGTCACTACTGGCAATATCGTTTTCTCCGCAATAAATTACTATTTGTTTTGGTTGATAAGGAAAGATGACATCATTTGCATAGTGTATAACATCTGGCAAGGATGAACCACCAAAACCCCTGTTAATAATGGGATACGAAGGAAAATAAGATTGTACATCCGTCCATTTAGTAAAGGAAGAACTGCCTACAAAAAGTATAGCATTTTTTGCAGGAAAGCTAGCAATATCCATTTTTTTAAAATGCCTGATATCGGTGGCAAAAGGAGCTTGTGCTTTTACTATAACAAAATGCAATAGTAAAAAACATAGGACGGTCACGATTTTAATTTTCATTTTATGCTGCTTTTATAATAGGTGATTTTTGTAATACGCGATTTTCATTAATAGTTTCGATGATAAATTAATACGTCTTTAGTTTGTCGGTTGTATGTAACCAATACTCGTTAGTATCGTGCACCATTATGCAAGTATACAATTTTTGAGGGTTGGTACCATAGTAAATATTGTAAGCGCTGGCATCATCTTTCGGTTTCCATTTTGTGGTGGCACTGCGCTTATCTTTTTCGGTGCGCAGCACGATAAAATTTTGGATTGACGATGGTTATTCTCCATGCCCGTTACCAAAAACACGTAAGCCGCTGATGCGCAGGTTTGAAATACCTATTTTAGCCGCAGATTCCTAAATTTGAATACATATAATCCAATGCCGTTAAATTAGGATGTAAATGTTTGCCTTTGCCTAACCCTCTCCAAAAGAGAGGAAAGGCCTTAACTTAACGGCATTAACCTGCAATCTGCGAATCCGCGGCAAAAAATCATTTATAAACAGTACTCTGAAACCTTAACTTTTTTAACCCGCTTTTTATTTCCGGGCAGCCCATAAAAAGGTTCCATAATAAGCCACTCCGGTAATTTTCTATCATCACTACAATCGGTCCTTCATCAATTGCAAGGCTGCTTTGCGCATACCAGTTTTTTGTTTCGTTAAAAGCATCTGCAAAGCCATATTTTCCCCATATCTTATCACCTAAATCATAGTAAAAATGTTTCAGCGCTTTCATGGAATATTCAGGCGTGTAAGGGAAGGCGCTTAATGCCGCAGTGGGCGTAATAGTGCCTTCATCATTGGTAGGCGAAAAAGCATTGTAACCGTTGTAGGTATCACTTGCAGTTAGTCCCCAGCAGCTCTCGCCATAACCTTTAAAATCCTTCGGGTTATCAACACAATAAGCATGGTTAATTAAGGTGTGGTTAGTATTTTGTTCCCAATAATCTGCATAATCATCTTTTAAGCCATGGGGGTTTAACCCTAAAAATGAATACTGAGAAAAAAATAATGGACCACCATAATCGAAGCCCAATGGTAGTTTAAAATTATAAAATGTTTTGCCATTATTAAAGAAATTGCTTTGTGCCCAGCCCCGATGGTACACTGCGGCAGAAACAGGGTAATGCTCGGCGCTTGCAGCCAGTACATACATGATAAGGCACTCGTTATAGCCACGTACGGGAAAGTTCATTGCCCAGCCATTGTTGGGGCTCCAGTGCCAGTACAGCACCTCTTCGCCACCTTTTGTAAACCAGTTCCATTCAATGTCGTTCCATAGCCAGTTTATTTTTCCCCTTAATTCCGATTCTACATTATTGCTGCCTGTAAAGTATTGCCTGGCGCACAAAAGGCCCTGAAATAAATAAGCTGTTTCTACTAAATCCGCCCCATCATCTTTACGGCTAAAAGGGATAGTTTTACCAGTAGCGCCATTGAGCCAATGCGCAAATACGCCATGGTAGCTATCAGCCTTTGATAAAAAATTAACCAGCTTCAATAATTGCTTTGCGGCAGTATCCCTGCCAATCCATTTGCGTTGTGTGGCCACAATGGTAGCCATTATGCCAAAGCCGGTGCCACCCGTTGTAACTACTTCTTCCCCATAATTGTACGCTATGTTGCTGCGCTCCCTTGCCATGCCGCTAACGGGGTGGGCAAAATCCCAAAAGTATTTGAAAGTCTGTTGTTGAACCATATCTAATAAGGCACTATCTGTAAGGTTTGGCTGGCGGGAAATTGGTTTAGCAACAGCCTGCTGTTTATTTTGTGCAATACAATCTGCCAGTAGGCAAGTTGTAACTACAAGGATGACGGCATACTTTTTCATACAATTACAATCGTTTAAATTTTAAAGATAAGGGGCGGTAAAGCCAAGTTTTTTCATACCAGCTTTAATTTCTGGTGCACTGGTAAATAAATTCCAAAGCAGGCCTGTCCGGTAATTTTCTATCATTATTATTATTGGGCCCTGGTCTATTGCCAAAGTTGAATTAGCGAACCATAGATCTTGCAGGCTAAAGGCATCATAAAACCCATAATCGCCCCACATTTTATCTCCTAATTTATAATAGAAAAACTTAAGTGCCGCCATAGATTCTGCGGGGGTATAAGGCAAAGAAGATATAGCTGCCGTGGGTGCAATTACGCCTGCATCATTATCTGGCGCATTGGCATTATAACCTCCCTGGATATCGCTTGCGGTTAGCCCCCAGCAAAGGCTGCTGTAGCCATACCACTGCTTAGGGTTAGCTTGGCAATACGCGTAATTTATTTTTGTGTGGTTTATTGTTTGTGTTTGATAATTGGCGTAAACATCTTGCAAACCATTAGGGTTAATGCCCAAAAAAGAATAATGTTCAAAAAATAAAGGGCCGCCAAGTGCCGGGCCCAGCGGCAATAAGTAAGTGTAATAAGTATTGTTATTTTGCATAGCGCTATTTCTTGCCCAGCCACTATCGTACACTGCCTTGGCAATGCTGTTTGTTGTTGCAGAAGCAGCCAGCACATAAGTTACCAAAGCCTCGTTCCATCCGCTTATTGTTGCGTTTATCGCCCATGCTTTATCAGGGCTCCAATGCCAATATAAAACATTTTGGGTGCCCTGCTGAAACCAAGCCCAATCAACCCCATTCCATAAAATATTTATCTTATCAGTCAGCGTAGCTTCTGTGGCATTGGTAGTATTAAAATATTGCCTTGCGGCGATAAGCCCTTCCATGAGGTAAGCCGTTTCCACTAAGTCGGCTCCATTATCAGCTGCGCTAAAAGGGATGGTGGCGCCAGTTGCGCCGTTTATCCAATGGGTAAATGCGCCATGGTAGCGGGTACAGCTATTTATTAAAAAATTAGTAATCATCAATACCCTTTCTGCACCCTGTGCCCTTGTTATAAAGTTGCGGTTAACGGCTGTTACAATAGCCATAATACCAAAGCCAGTACCACCTGTAGTTACCAGGTCGCCGCTACTATTCCTTTCTCTTGCCATGCCAGATACAGGGTGCCCGAAATCCCAAAAATATTTGAAGGTTTGTTGTTGTACTTTATCAAGCAACAAGCTATCACTGATGATGGGGAATTTATCGGAGGAATCAATTTGGGTGATAAAGGTTATGTTTATCCCTTGTGCGAGTAGACCACCTGTAGCAGATTGCAGGGCAGTGCTAATTTTTACAGTATATTTTGCTAAGTACTTTAGAGGTATTGCAGGAATAATTACAAGTGTAGAATCATTGTTTTGAAAGCTTGTAGAAACCCCCGCATTTACACCAGCAGCATCTATTATAGATACAGACGCAGCAACCGTATTTTGTTTAACAGGCTGAGAGAAAATTACCTTTATGGGCGGTGAAATTTTAGTACCGTAAATAGTATTTTCAAAGTTTACATTATCTAGCGAAATACTTTTAATATTTACCGGTACAGCCAAGCTAGGCAACACGGGGGAAGAAGCACCTTTTTTACTGCAGCCTGCAAACAGCAGGCAAATTATAGCAGGCGTAATTATGTTATGTTTTATATTCATTTTTGAGTGGTTACGGGTTTTAAAAAAATTATTTCTTTGTTATTTCTTGCTAATAGAAGTATTTTTTTGCCGCCTGCAACTTTTATCCATTTCGCATCCCTTACTTCTCCATCTATTGCTGGCAAAAGACCATCACTATTAAAGCTTTTTTCTGAATTATTGTAATTAAAAAATGTGGGTTGCAGTGCATCATACCTACCCTCGTATGGCACTACTCCATAAAAATTACCCGCTGCTAAAAGGTTAGAATTGGTAAGGGACGCAAAAGAAAATATTGGTGCAAACTGTAATTGTTCCGGCAAAATATCCTCAATAAATTTTCCTTTGCCGGCATTGATGAAACAAGTGGAACTTAGCGTTTCTGCTTTTAACTCTACATAATCTTTAAACAAATCGAAGAACATGTATTGTACTGTTTTTCCAGCAACTTCGCCATAGGTTAGATAAGCTTTTTTTAATACGGGCAATGCTCTTTCCAACTCATCTTTGGCTAGAAAAGTATATTCGTTTCCATCAATGGTATAAGCCATTATTTGCTCGATAGAACCATTTTTATCAAAATCGTTTACATACAGTTTTAAGGGACCGTTTTTACCGGCATATAATTTAGAATTATGGCCCCAGTTACCTGCCAGTATATCTATCAGCCCATCTCCATTTACATCTGTTGCATACAATGTTTGCCAAAGCCCGGTAGACTGAGGAATATCCGTTTCTTTAAAAGTACCTTTACTATTAATGAATATTTTCACAGGCATCCACTCTCCTGTAATCACCAGGTCTGACCATCCGTCATTATTTAAATCTGTAAAATTTGCTGCTGTTACCATTCCTGTTTCTTTTAAGTTGATAACGTTTTCAGGTGCATTTGTAAAATTTCCTTTGCCATCATTCAATAACAAAAAAGAAGATTGAGGAAGCCCATATTTTTTTGCATCTGCAAGGCCTCCAATCATTAAGTCATTGTCGCCATCTTTATCAATATCCGCTATTGTAACACAGGACTTATTGGTTAGCAAAACAGGTATTTTTCCTACAGATAATGTAAAGTGCCCTTTGCCATCGTTCATGTATAACTTGTCTGCCAGATCATTACTTCCATTGGGATATTCATTGCCACCACTTACCACATATAAATCAGGAAACCCATCTTTATCAGCATCGAAAAATACAGCGTCAACTTCTTCGCTGTTGATATGCCTGCCAAAAATAGCTGTATCAGATTTATTGAATTTTCCATCCTTCGACTGTATCATCAGGCAACCGGGCTGTCCATTAGCGCCGCATATAAAAAAATCATCTAGTCCATCTTTATTAACATCGCCCACTGCTAGTTTTGGCCCTCTCGTAGATTCCATGTGAGGGATGAGGTATTGCGTATTGAAATCGTTAAACTCATTTTCTTTATGTTTCCAATTAAGGTTTACCTGTTTGGTAATATCTTCAAAAAGTTGTTTTTGTTTTGGGAAAAATGATTGATAATCAAAATGGCCTGCCGCATTTTTTTGGTCCGCAACAAACTGCTTATTTGCTGGCACGTTCTTCAACAATTGGTATTTTTGGTTTGGCCATACTATCAAAAGGCTATCGATTCTGGTTGCATCGCCCAAACCAAAGTGTAGCCTTGCTTCGCAAGATGATTGAAAGCCTCTCGTAAGCATTAATTGTTGGTATTGCATTTTTTTACCTGCAAATACATAAGCCTTAGCACCAATGGCTGAAGTGTTTAAATCATTTCCTTTAAAAGAAATTGCGATAAAGTTTTTATGAGGGGCATTATTTTTTAAGATAACAGCGGGGGCATTAAGGCTGTTGATCACCATGTCAAGATTGCCATCGTTATCAAGGTCTGCATAGGCGGCTCCGTTAAAATATCCTTTCATCTCACCGGTTCCCCAAAGGTTGCTAACATCATCAAAATGAATATTTCCATCGCCTTTATAAAAGTAAGGGTGGGATGCACCATCGGGGATTTTTGACAATGCATCCGCATCAAACTTATCTGTTTTACTCAATGCCTGGCGGGTTGATAAATTGGATACGAATCGTATGTAATCAAGATCTACAGGGCGTTTTACAATCCCGCTTGATATAAACAAATCCTTGTTGCCATCATTATCAAAATCGGCAAAAAGCGGCGCCCAGCTCCAGTCTGTTGCGGCAACGCCACTCAATAAACTTGTTTCGCTAAAACTTACGCCATCACCGTTATTACGTTGCAAGCAGTTTTTTGAATATTGGTATTGAAACCCATTATTGATCAGCTTAAATTTATATGTATCCGCATTTTCATCGCTGCCATAAGTCTTCAAAGTCTTTTCATCGCTGGGCAACATATCAACAGTAACAACATCCAACTGGCCGTCATTATTGTAATCAGCTATATCATTGCCCATGCTAAAACGGCTATAATGCTTAAAGTGGTTTGCGCCACTTTCTGTAAAGGTTCCATTGCCATTATTGATGTAGTAATAATCATTTTCATGAAAGTCGTTACCGATGTAAATATCATCCCATCCATCATTATTTAAATCAGCAACTCCAATACCTAATCCATAACCCAGGCTACTTTGATAAATACCCGATGCGGCAGATACATCCGTAAATTTTTTCACCGGCGTATTCATGTCATTCCGCATCAATTTATCACCTGCTTCTGCATCAAATTTTCTTCTGTTGATAGTGTCTACAATATTTTCATTTGCTTTGTGCGACTGATTAAGGATATAGCAATCCAAATCCCCATCATGGTCATAATCAAAAAAAGCAACCTGGGTAGTAAAGCCAGAAAAATCCAATCCATACTTTGCCCCACTTTCTGTAAATGTCACCTCGCCAGGCAGTCCGTCCTTTGTAGGCTTAGCTTGCCCGTTATTGATAAACAGCTCATTGTGCCCGGTAATTTTCCCTTTGATGTTTACTGCAGATACGTAAATATCTAATAATCCATCACCATTTACATCTGCCATCGTTACACCGCTGCACCAGTCCGAAGTGCCTGATACGCCTGCATTTTCGGTAATATCTTCAAATTGAAAATTACCTTTGTTGAGGTATAATTTGTTTCCCCCTTTAGTGTTTGCTGTAAAATAAATATCAGGCAGCCCATCATTATTTATATCTCCGATAGCTACACCACCTCCATTATAATAATACAGATAGTACAAAATGCCAAAGGCTTTCTGGTCTTTTAAAGTATTTTCGAAATGAATATTAGTTTGGGAAGATGGAAGGCTGCTAAATAATTTACCGGATGGATGGTGACAAGAAACAAAGAAGATAAAGAAAAAACAACACAAAAATATTGATCGAATAAAAGGCATAATCGTTGTTTATAACTCTTGATGGAGCATTGTAAAAATAGGGTTTTTTATCAGTATTAATACGGGTTTTTGGAGTTTGACGATTTTATGTTTAACTTGTTATTTTGGGTTTAGGAAACTCCATTTATGATAAAATTTATTTTAAAATATTTTAGATTAGCAACTACAACTTCTATAATTGTTTTGTTGATTTTTGCATTTACAAAATGCATGCACAAAAACAATGATGATGAAAATATAATTAAAAATAATCTTGGGCAGCAGTTTGCAGGTTCTGCTACTTGTAAAAATTGCCACAAAAATATTTATGAAAAACATACCCTTACTGCACATTACAGCACATCCCGCATTGCGGATAAAAAATATATACTGGGAAGTTTTGCAAAGGGCAGCAATACGTTTGCGTATGACAAGCACAATGTTATTGCAATGGAACAGGAAGATAGCAGCCTTTATCAGGTGGCTTACGTAAACGGGATTAGAAAAGCTGCACATCGGTTTGACATTACTATTGGCTCTGGTGCAATGGGGCAAACTTTTTTAAATTGGAAAAATAACCAGCTTTACCAATTGCCCATTACTTATTTTACCGCAGCCAACCAATGGTCAAACAGCCCTGGTTATCCAAACAAAATAATTTACGACAGACCAATTACATCACGATGCCTTGAATGCCATAGTACCTATGCACAAACACTTTCAACACCTGATGGAGCACAAGAGGAATTTGACAGGAACCAAATTATTTATGGCGTGGATTGTGAAAAGTGCCATGGTCCTGCTGCACAACATGTTGCGTTTCAACAAAAAAACCCAGCTATAACAAAAGGGAAATTTATTATAAATCCTGCAAGACTTACCCGGCAACAAAATCTAGACTTATGCGCCTCCTGCCATGGAGGAAGGCTTCAAAAAACAACAGCATCTTTTCAATTTACCGTTGGTGATACACTTGCCAATCATTTTGCCCTTGACACCTCAGTGCCTACGCCAGATAAAGTAGACGTACATGGCAATCAATATGGTTTGCTTCGTGCTAGTAAATGTTTTCGTATGAGCGATTCTATGACCTGCAATAGTTGCCATAATACACATGAAAATGAGCGGGGCAACAAAGCCTTATTTTCTCAACGTTGTTTAAACTGCCATACAGTTGAGCATAAAAACTTTTGTACAATCAGCCCAATAAAAGGTATTGATATTAAAAGCAATTGTATTGATTGCCACATGCCATTAAAATCATCTAAAGCCATTGCTGTTTTTTTGCCTGGCGCTACCACTCCTTTAGCTGCGTTAATACGCTCGCATTTTATAAATATTTATCCGGAAGATACAAAACAGCTAATCCAATTTATTAAAAGAAAATATTAAAAAATTGCCCTAGATTATTTGAATGATATGAAAAAAAAATTTCAACAATATCTTCCTGAAAAAAGGGCTGCCATTTACAGCAACCCTTTTTCAAATAAAATAAACTAATTAATATTACTGTTTACTTGCTACCAATGCGCTTATTTGAGCAGCAGATAATACTGTACTATACATCCTAAACTGATCTAATTGCCCATCAAAATATCCCATCCAACTATTTGCTTTATTGGCAATATCACCGGCTCCACCTATTGTAAGGCCGCTAACTGTTGCACCTGACATAAAATCTGCCTTTCCTCTTGGAGCGCCATTATTAGTTACATTGCCAAAACCAACAGGCAGGTTTGTTGGTATAATGCCATCAATGTATGGTGTTAATAAAGAAGTTGTTTCATCGTATGTAAATACCACACTATGCCATTCTCCATTTAACAACTTAGGTATTCTTTTCGCGGCTGTAAATTCAAACCATTGATCTAGTAAATAAAATTTGCATGCTGCGGAATCTACAGTGCTTGGGTTGCCTGCATCTTCAAATTCTAAAAACATTTTTAGGTTTGTCCAGCTATAATCTTTGGCATTTAGTGCGAATGCAAAATTTGTTCCTTTATCTTTTGCCTGAGGAGTTTTCTTTAGCCAAAAAGAAATGGTAAAGCTTGTTGAATTAATGAAATCATTTGCCGAGCCATATTGAGCCATGGCTGTTTCACTTCCGCCGTATCCTTTTCCAGAAATACCATCAATTATAGCAGAAGTATTTACTAATGGAAAATTAGCCCTTATGCTATCCACACCATTCATCTGCGGGTCTTTTGTAGTGCCATCAAATGAAGCGTAAAATTTTAAAGGCCCGCCGGGTGGGTTTGTATCTTTTGGATAATTACCCAACGCAGGGTGACTAATTTTGTTACATGCGCCAAACGTAACGCCCAATGCCGCAATGAGCAAAGCGTTTCTAATTATTTTATTATTTATACTCATGATGATTAAAATTTAAATTGATTAAGTTTTTCAAAAGAGGATATTTGCCTGATTGCCAAACATCCTGTTTTTTATACGCTACCATTCTGGGTTTTGAACTATTACCCCACCAGATAAAGTAATTGCTTGTTGTGGAATTGGATAAAACCTACACCTATTTGTATACCCGAGCGAACCAAGTGCATTAATTGCATCACCCCATCTTACCAAATCATAAAAACGGTACCCTTCCATAGCAAACTCAAACCTTCTTTCATTTTTAATGGCAGCACGCATTTGCGCCTGGTTTACAAAAGCTATGTGAGGCAAAGCTGCAGTGCTGCCATTTCTTGCCCTGGCCCTTATTTGTTCAACCATAGCTTCAGCAGTTGCGCCATCCCCTAATTCATTACTTGCTTCCGCTAGCATTAATATTATATCTGCGTAACGTAAAATCCTATGGTTTATCCATCTTGCCTGCCCAGCGGCATTTACATAGCCTGTAAACGCACGCATAGCAGGGTCGTTGCCTATGTACAATTTCTTATTCCAATATTTTCTAGCAATTCCACCGCCACCTTCTGCGGCATCATATTTTGGCAATACAGCACCCCAACCACCGTTAGCAGGGTCATCGCTTTGGCCGGAATATAAAATGGTTTGTGGCTTTCTTGGATCAGTACTATCCCATGCATTTACTAAAACATCAGTGGGTTGGTTCCACCCCCATCCAAGGTTCCAATTATTAGGCGCACCACCCTGGCGAACCTGCTGGCATGTACCCCAATCTGAGCCATAATCTACTTTTGAATTACTGGCTGCATTTTGGCCAACTAAGGCTTGCATCTCCCAAATAGATTCTACCCCATTTTTGCCTTTTCCATCAGTACCATCTTTCCATATATTAACAAACCCTGGGGAACCTACGCTATTTGGAGATAAAGAATATTGGGCTGAACTTATAACCTGGTTACAAAGCCCTACTACCTTGCTCCAATTTGTCCTGAATAAATTGGCTTGAGCCCATAAAGTATTTGCCGCTCCGCTTGTTAGCCTGCCATCATAACCAACACCCCAACCAGAACTATTTATTGGAAGAAATTGAGCAGCAACAGCCAAATCCGCATCAATCTGCGCATAAACTTCCATTGCGGCAGACTTCGGTTTTATACCATCAGCCGTTGTAACAAGCTTTTTAGTAATTAGAGGCACATCTCCATAAGTTTTTACCAATTCAAAATAGGAATAAGCCCTAAAAAAAGAAGCTTCGCCCTTATTGCGCAAACTGGCTGCATCTGTTGCTTTTAAAGAATCCAAATCATGCAATTCAGTATTGGCAAGATTAATCATTGTATAATGGTCATTCCAATAAGTATTTGGCGCCCAATCATCTTTTGAATAATTAAAATTTTCAAACTCAGCAGTTATTTCGTTGCCATCACTTTGGTTGCTTCCCTTTTGCGCATCATCATCGCGGATGCTATGAAAATCTAACCATGGTAAAGATGAAAATCCTCCATAAGTCCTTAAAATTGTATACAGGTTTAAACTTTGTGCCTCCACAGCTCCCTGGTTCAAATCACTCAGCGTGGCTGTTAGAGGCTTACGGTCGAGGAACTTTTCACAGCCTGATATCAAGCCTGCTAATATTGGTAGTGTAATCATCAAACACCAAAATAAAATCTTGTTCTTTTTCATATAAATAATTTATAAAATTAAAAGGTTACGTTTAATCCTGCAGTGCTTACCATTGGTATTGCACCACCTGCATTATCGTAGCCAAATGCTGTTGCATCGCCCCCAAACTCTGGTGAATAGCCAGAGTTGTGCTTAAACGTTTTAAGGTTTTGTACATTAATAAATACACGAAGATTTTTAATATTTATTTTCGATAGAATAGTCTTTCCAAAACTATATCCTAACTGTACATTCCTTATCCTGAAATAACTTCCATCTTCAATGCTATAAGTTGAACCCAGGTAATTGATCCTATGCTTTTGACTTATTATTGGAACCCAATTGGAAGTACCTTCACCATGCCAGCGGTTAATTTTATCTTCTGCATAATTTACTCTTTGAAATGGCGATTCCAAAGCTCCCCAGCTCCTGAATATCTGGTTGCCGTAAACACCACCCACATCAATGCCTAAACTAAAGCTTTTGTAAGTAAGCGATACAGATGTACCATATGTAAATTTAGGTGTTGGGTTACCTATCATTGTTTTATCATCTGCCGTAATTTTTCCATCTCCGTTTATATCCTTATATTTTATATCGCCAGGGCCATACGCATCCAGTGCTAACTGTACCGGAGATTTTAATATTTCGGCATAGCTTTGAAAAATACCTTGTTCAACATATCCATAAAAATAGCCTATCGGCATGCCAGGTTGTGTCCTGCTTTCTGCAGTACCGTTGTTTTGAAATTGCCTGGATAGGAAACCAGTTGGCAAATCAGGACTAAGGCTTAGCACTTTATTCTTAAGAAAAGTAATATTTCCACCAATAATTAAAGACAGGTCTCTCGAAAAATTTTGTGTCCAGCTGGCAGAAAACTCTTCGCCCCAATTTTTAATCCTGCCACCATTAATCAATTCATCTCTCCGTCCAATCCTACTTATATACGTAAGCAGGTCCTTTGTTGTTTTAGTAAAATAGTTAGCTTCAAAATGCAGCCTGTTTTGAAAAGCGTTTAACTCAACCCCAACTTCTTGCGCTTGCACTGTTTCCCATTTCAAATTTGGATTTTCATCATAGGCTTGTTGACCAGCAGCATGAAATACTGTACCGAAAGGCGCACCAGCGCCGGCAACTAAATTAGGATAAGCCGGGTAATTAATAGGAGAACCATCTAATGTTGAGGCAGTTTGATTGCCTAAAACACCTACAGACCCTTTCAATTTTAAAAAGTTAAAAACATGCTGGTTACTCATGAAGTTTTCTTTAGTAATATCCCAAGCACCACCAATAGCCCAAAATTGCTGGTGGCGGTTTTTTGCCGGTATCCTCGAAGATGCATCATCACGAAAAGAACCATTTAAATAATACTTATTTTTATAATTATAAAGTCCCCTGGCTAAATAAGAAAGAGTAGCATACTCACTTTGCGAAGAGGAGCCTGTTGTATTTGTAGGGTCTTCAAAACCGCTTGTTATATACCAAAGCCTTGGGTCATTTGGTATAGCGGCTCCAGTACTACTTTGTGCAGCGGTAGCAGTCCTACCAAAATCACCGAAATAATAACTAGTGAAGCCACCTGTTGCTGCAAAATTATGATCACCAAAACTCTTTTTATAGTTAAGTATATAATCTTGCTGAAACTTTCTATAATCGTGATTTTCTTGATTTAATTTTGTTGTTTGGCTAGATAAATAAGTTGTGTTATCTACAGGATTATAGGCATAATAAAGTGGTGTATATTTCCTATTATCCACGTTGCTCATATCTGCATACCATGTTGCTCTAAAATTAAAATTTTTAAGAAATGTTACATCAGCAAACACGCTTCCGACTGCCCTATTTTCAAGTACATTACTTTTATCCCATTCATTTTCAACAGATAATAATGGATTTACAACACCTGAAGTTTGCAAGCCTGTATTTAGCCCTGAATAAATATTCATATTCATAGAATCAGTTCCATAAGGATTTACTACACGAATATTTTTCGTGCCCGACGATATCAGCGGAACTACCTTCCTCGCATTATCTAAAACCGCAGTGGCATCGTAAGGCGCTTTTGTTCTTGAAGCATTGAAATTGACGCCTAATTTTATTGCCTTGTTCAATTTAAATTCATCACTAAAAGAGATAAGCAATTTTTGTTGTTTTTCATGCAAAATAATGCCTTCATCAGAAGTAAACCCAACCCCTAAATTAAAACGGTTTTTTTCTGTACTTCCCGCAATACTCAAATTGTTAGATGCAAAAATTCCTTTTCTTGTAACAGCATTTATCCAGTCAGTGTTTGCCGTTAGGCCAGTATAATCAAATGGAACAGTATTGCCATCGTTTGCATTTTCTTCGGCAAACAAAGTTTTAAATTGATCGCCGTTCGCCAGCTTAATTTTATCTACTAACTTTTTAGTACCATAACTGGTATTAAAGTTTACAATTGTTTGCCCGGCCTTTGCTTTTTTAGTAGTAATCGCAATCACACCTGTGGCACCCTTAACACCAAAAATTGCCAGTGAAGACGGGTCCTTTAAAATTTCGATAGACTCAATATCGTTAGGGTTGATATAATCGATGTTATCGTTGAAGATACCATCAACCACATACAGTGGATGTACGTTACCAATACTTACGGTACCACGGATACGTATATCTGGCGCAGACCCAGGCGTACCATTGTTAACTACCGATAGCCCTGCAACCTTACTTTGCAAAGAGGCAATTGGATTTGTATTTGGCTTATCGGCTACTTCTTTACCGGCAATTTTTACTATACTTCCGGTAAGGTCTCTTTTATTTGCAGTTCCATAACCAATCACCACTACCTCATCCATTTTTTGAGACGATGCCTTTAGTGTTACATTGATGCTGGTACGGCCGCCTACAGGAATTTCTACAGGTTCGTACCCAACATAAGATACTACCAGGATGGAATTGTCTGGCACAGTTAAAGAATACTCTCCTGTAGCTGATGTGTAAGTGCCCGTTCTATTACCTTTTACTTTAATACTGGCACCTTCCAAAGCTTTGCCACTTTCGTCGGTAATAATTCCTTTTACAGCAACATCCTTTACCTCGTCTTCTCTTTCATACAGCACTACCAGGTTATCTTTCATCATTTTATAAGAAATGCTTGTGCCACTTAAAAGCATGGCCATAACTTCAGGTAAATCTGCCGCTCTAAAGTTGGCATTTACAGCTTTGCCCGCAGGTAAAATATTGTTGTTGTACACAAAACGATAGTCGCTTTTTTCTTCCACCAATGTAATGGCCTGGGTTAGTACTACATTTTTAAGCTTTACAGTAATTTTATTTTGGCTTTTGGCCAACACAGATAGCTGTAGCATAAAAATGAGCAGTAATGGAGAAAGTAGTTTCATGCTCCTTAAGATTTTTTGTCTGAAAATCCCTTCTTTAAAGGATACGGTTACTTTTTTGGCAATACTCATATTATTTTTTTTAGTAGATGAATGTTTGATGATCTTTTATAGATAATCCAATTTGGCAGTTTTGGTTAAGGGTGTCTTTCTTTTTCCCTATTGTTTGTTATATTTTGTTTTTTTTATTGATAAATAATGATTGTTTTATTTTCTGTAGTAAAGTTAAAATTGTAAGATGCTTGCAAAGCTTGCAGAACCTGCAGAATATTTTCATCGTGAAAATTGCCTGTAAATTGTAGTTGCTTTAATTTTTCATCCCTAATTTCTACCGGCTGCCCAAACCATCTTTCCAGCATTACAGCTATAGATTCCAAGCTTTCATTTTTAAACATTAGTTTATTTTCTTTCCACGCAATTTCTTTAAATGTTTTTTCTTTAGCATCAAACTTTAATGGCGCCACTGCCACATCTTTAAAGCTATCGGGTATTTGTTTTTGTGGTTGCGATGATATTGAAGCAGTAATAGCCTTGGCTTCTTTTATATTAGAAACAGTTATTTTTTCATTGGGCTTTAGCATTATTTTTCTATTAGCCTTATTAATAAGCGTTACCTCAATAGAACCCCTTATCAAAGAAGTTTCGGATGTTTTTTCGGATGCGTAAGACTTTACATTAAAAGCAGTGCCCAATACTTTGATATTCATTGCTATAGTGTATATAACAAATGGTTTAGCCGCATTTTTTACAACATCAAAATAAGCCTCGCCAGTTAAAGTAACCTCCCGCAGTGTTTCGCCATAGTGCTGGTTATTATATATTAGTTTGCTGTTTCCATTTAACCATACTGAAGTGCCATCTGGCAATAGTATTTTAGTGCGGGAGCCTTGTTTTGTAGCAACCACGCTTTCTGGATTTTTTACTTCTTGATTATTAATTATTTTTTTTTGATGTAAAAAAAAAGGAAAAAAAATAAGGCTGGCAAAAGCTATAAATACACTAGACAATACTAATTTATTACTCCGTTTATCTAAGGCGATTGTTGGCTTTACAAATGAGGCTTCTTCTATTTCGCCCAAATTTTCCTCCCGCTCTTTTTGCTTAAGCCTTTTTAAATGCAAATAATAAGTAGCTTCTAAAAAATCTGCGTCTTGTTCGGAGGGGGCTTGCCAAAATTCTTCTATTATTTGCGCAGGCAAATGGCTATCGGGATAGCTTTTAATTACATCATCCAGCTCGGCTAACTCAGCTGGAGTTGCTTCGCCTGTTAATTTTCTTGACAATATCGTATATATCCTATCCTTGCTCATACCTGTATAATTGATAGAGACAAAAATTTAAAAAATCCCCTATAAGCTGTTAAAATAATTGTAACTAATTTAAACGGAGGCTTTTTTTATAATAATTTCCAGAGAAGATGCTATTTTTTTTAGTGCGGCAGCTATTTGGTTGTCGATAGTTTTGATGCTAATATGCAACAAGGCGGCGATGTCTTTATATTTTAATTTATCTTCTTTTGCCAGCTTGAAAATAAGCTTACATCTTGCAGGCAATTCTTCGATAGCCTCCTCAATTTTATGGGATAACTCGTGGGTAAGCAAAATACTTTCTCCATTTTCATCAGGCGATGTAAATTCAACCTGCACTTCATCTAAAGAAAAAAAAGTAACTTTTTTATTTTGCTGCAGCTTGCGTAGCGAGTTGTTGCGGGTGGCGGTGTAGAGGTACATTTTCAGGTCGTCTATAGTAGCCAGGTTACTACGTTTTATCCAAATATCTAAAAAAATATCAGACACTATTTCTTCCGCAGTTTCTTTTGATTTAATGATAGAGAATGAAAAACTTTTGAGTGGCAAAAATAAAAGAAAAAATAATTTTTTGTAGGCAGCTTCATCTTCATAAACAGCAATACGCTGTTGTAGCCCAGTAATAATAGCAGCATTAAAATTATTCTTTTCAGTCATGGCAATCAAATCGTATATAAAGTTAGTATTATTAATATATTGAAGATAAAATAAAATTTTAATCGGTATTATCAATAATTTATAATAACTGTCTTTTTTTAGGAATGTATTTACACATATTACATTTACTAGTACATTATTGTTAAAAATAAATTTTAAAAAAGTGCCTTAAAATTCTACCAACTGAATATTTAAAAAAAGTTGATAATAAAAGGCGAAGTATAACCGAAGGTGGCTGGTAATAGATTTACGGTTTTTAGGTAGCCTTTACAGATTGCCTTGCAACTATTTTCCAGGTTCCATTTTGTTTGTACCAAATAGAAAGTATCATTAGTTTTATGTTACGAAGTATTTGTGCGTCATAAGTTTGTGCTTGTAATATATGCCTTACTACTGCAGTACCATCATATACATTAATTGTTTGCCCGGATAGTGTGATGGATAAAAAATCAGACTTTTTACTTATCAAAGTTTCTATAAACGTAGCCTTGTCTTCAAGCTCGCCATCTGAATGACCGTAATGAAGCTCTTCTGCTACTATGGATTCCAACTCGCTCTTTACAGGCGTAACCATTAATTTTCTCAGGGTTTCAACTGCGTTGGCTACTTCTATTTCTAGCGCCGGTATGGCAACAGATTTTGTATTAAACGAAGATTGGGAATGTGGCATTTTTTTGGTGGCAATTTACTTAAAATATTTTGTAGTTATAGCGGTACAAATACCTGGCGATAATGCTTTATGGGCTTTAAATATAATTAGTGTCAACACAATACTTATTATTCCCTAATAACAATGTAATGGTTGATGCTGCTTGATATTTTGATTGTTAACTCTATCTATTTATAATGCCATTACTGCCATTAAGTTAATTGCTTGGTTATATGAAACCCCTTTTACAACTTAAAAAAATATTTTGCAATACGTTAGCCCATAAATTGTTACAGCCCTAACTTACTATTGCTAACGGGTTCGGATAGTTGTCGCTTTGGTCTTCTGCTACATTATCAAGGCAGGTAAAATCTTTTTCAACCAAAAGAATTAATTTTCCATTACTGCCATTGAACCCAACTATTTCTGTATTTACCAGTTTATCCAACATTATTTTAGGCAAATAAAGGGTAATGGTATTATCAATAAATTCAGCCGTCATTGCATCGTTTTGCGTTGTCGTTAAAGCATAAATAAGCGATTTGCCTATAAAATCTGTTTGCTCGCATAAGCTGCCATCAACTGCCAAAGCCGATATATCCGGCCGGGTCAACCTGTACCTTAATGAGTTACCTTTAATCCTTATTTTCATACTTTATTTTGTGGTATTAAAATCCTGTGTCCGTTGGTATAAATGTTGCATGTTTGTTGGCGTAAAAAACCAATTAAGGTCATTCCAAATTCATCGGCAAGCTGAACCGCCAAACTCGAAGGCGCACCAACCGCTGCAACAACTACAATGCCTGCCATCGCCGCTTTTTGTATCAACTCAAAACTTGCCCTTCCACTCAATAATAATATGGAATCATTTAGGGGCAACCAGCCTTTTTCAAGCGCATGGCCAATCAATTTGTCAAGCGCATTGTGCCTGCCCACATCTTCGCGCAGTAAAATAAGTCCGCCATTTTTATTAAACAAGGCACAGGCATGCAACCCTCCGGTGGCATCAAATATTTGTTGTTGCAAGCGCAATCTATTTGGTAGTTCAAATAATATTTCTTGAGAGATAAAAAAATCGTCCTTTTTATCCAGCTTATACTTACTAACCGTTTTAATGGCATCAATAGATCCTTTGCCACAAACGCCGCAACTTGATGTAGTATAAAAGTTTCGGTCGGCATGTTGCAGTTTGGGTTCAACGAGGTCGTTTAATTCAACCTGAATAATATTTTCCTTATTTTCAGCACAGGAAATAAAACAATGATTAACAGCTTTTAAATCGTGCTTGTCTTTAATAATGCCTTCTGTAAATAAAAAGCCGATGGCTAAATCCACATCATTTCCAGGCGTACGCATGGTTACAGAAATATTTTTAACCATTCTATTGGGCGGTTGCCCAAAACTTAATTTAATTTCCAAAGGTTCTTCAACGGCTAAAGTGTCTATTTGGGCTGCACACAATTTGCCATTTACTTTTATAATGGAGGATTGTTTTGTAGATATTTCTTTTGGCATAACACTTTTATAAGGCGATTCAATAGGGCTTTAAAGGTACTGTTTTCCTATCTTGCCAAATTGCTATAATTAATGATTGAGTTTTAGGTTTTTGGCTTACAACGATAACTTTTAGTTACCCTTTTTTTCATTTGCATAAACAATATTAAATTTTAAATACCAAATACAATATCGCTAGTGGTACGATGCCATATGTGGATGATATTAGGCAAGCCGGTATATTTTGAAATTATCTACACTTAAACATACTAAGTTGTATTAATCAGCCTTAAAACAGGAGAAACAATCCTATAAAAAGTTGAGGTTAAATCAGTCAATAAGATTTAAATTGATGGTTGGGGTTATTGTTATAATTAACACCAAACATGCTGTAATAGCGGACCCTTTATTATCAATTTAACAAAACTTTTATTTACATCCTGTATAATCAAATAAAAAAACCTATACCGTAAAGTGTATTTATTGTCCAATTTATTAAACAATCCTCTTGCGGATATTGTTTGAAAAATGTTATAAGCGTATCTGTATAAAGCCATTTATCAATTAATAAACTATGCCTTCAGACGAAAAAGTACCATCAGCCGAAAATCCAGAAAAGTTATTAAACCTAAAAGCAACTGGGCCTAAAAAATGGGCCGCTGGCATACCCGCTGTATTGGCGGCACTAAGCGATGTAATAGAAGAAGGTATTCCATTGCGAGGCACGGGAGCCCTATTTGCCATGAACCAAAAGGGAGGCTTTGATTGTTCAAGCTGTGCTTGGCCCGATCCAGATGACGAACGCTCTGCTGCCGGTGAATATTGTGAAAATGGCGCAAAAGCATTAGCCGATGAAGCCACTTCAAAAAAGGTGACTGCAGCTTTTTTTTTAAAAAACTCCGTTTTTGACCTTGCAAAATTGACCGACTTTGAAATCGGCAAAAAAGGCCGGCTAACAGCGCCTATGTATTTACCAAAGGGAGGAACGCATTATCAACCAATTAGTTGGGAGGAGGCTTTTACAAAAATAGCTAGTCAGCTAAATGGATTGGAATCGCCGGATGAAGCCGTATTTTATACTTCCGGACGTACAGCAAATGAAACCTCGTTTTTATACCAATTGTTCGCCAAAGAGTTCGGTACCAACAATATGCCGGATTGCTCAAACATGTGCCATGAAACTTCAGGCTCTGCATTAAGCCCCATAATAGGAATTGGAAAGGGAACGGTAACATTAGAAGATTTTTATGATACAGGCCTAATTGTAATTATCGGTCAAAACCCAGGTACCAACGCACCCCGCATGATGACAGCGCTTGCAAAAGGTAAGCGGAACGGCGCCAAAATAATTGCTATAAATCCTTTGCCAGAAGCTGGTTTAATGGCGTTTAGAAACCCACAGGAAATAAAAGGCGTTTTAGGAAAAGGTGATCAATTGGCAGACCTTTATTTGCCAGTTAAAATAAATGGGGACATGGCTTTGCTGAAAGCTTTTGAAAAGCTATTGTTGGAAGCAGAAAAGAACGCCCCCGGGCAAGTGCTTGACAATGATTTTATTGCAGCCAATACCGTAGGGTTTGCTGATTTTGCCAAACAGTTTGATGGATATGAATTGGAAGAACTGGCAAAAGAATCAGGTATTTCCATATCTGACATTTTACTGGCAGCAGATATGCTAGTCAATAATAAGCAAATTATTTTTTGCTGGGGAATGGGATTGACCCAACAGCCAAACGGTGTTGATATGATAAGGGAAATCGTGAACATCTGCCTGATGAAAGGAAGCATTGGCAAGCCAGGTGCCGGTATTTGCCCCGTACGCGGCCATAGTAACGTACAGGGTAACAGAACAATGATGGTGAACGAAAAGCCAACACAAAAACAGCTGGACCGTTTAAAAGAAGTTTTTGGATTTGAGCCACCCCGAAACCATGGATATGATGTGGTTAATGCCATCAAGGCAATGGATGCAGGTAAGGTGAAAGTGTTTTTTGCAATGGGTGGAAATTTTTTATCAGCCACGCCCGATACAAGTTATACGGCAGCAGCAATTCGTAAATTAAAGCTTACTGTACAAGTTTCTACCAAATTAAACCGTAGCCATTTGGTACATGGAGAAGAGGCAATAATATTGCCCACCTTATCTAGAAGCGATAAAGATTTAGTTAACAACGAACCGCAATTTATAAGTACCGAAAACTCCATGGGCGTGGTACAATCATCTGAGGGTATTTTAAAGCCTGTTTCTGATAACCTTGTCAATGAAACCCAGATTGTATGCCGATTGGCCGTGGCAACCCTGGGGAACAAATCTGTAATTGATTGGAAACGATATGCCAATAGTTATGATGATATAAGAGATGTAATTGAACAGTGTATTCCAGGATTTGATAACTATAATACTAAAATTCGTAAAAAAGGTGGATTCTATTTGCCGAACAAAGCAAGGGATGGTGAATTTATAACAGAAAAATATGGAAACAGAGCTCCATTTACGGTATCAGAATTACCTTTAAATCAATTAGCCGATGATGAATATGTAATGGCAACTACCCGCACACATGACCAGTTTAATACAACTATTTATGGGCTGGATGACCGTTACAGGGGAATAAAAAACGAACGCCGCGTTGTGTTTATGAATAGAGCAGACATGCAGAGAGATGGTTTTTCCGAAGGGGAAAAAGTAGATCTTTTTAATTATGATGATGGAATAGAGCGTATTGCAAGGTTATTTGTGGTAGTTCCATATCCAATCCCTCAACGCAACGCCGTTACCTATTTTCCAGAAACCAACGTGTTGTTGTCTATCAACAATATAGTGCGAGAAAGCAATATGCCTGCGGCAAAGTATATAAAAATAAAAATTAAAAAGCACTTATCGCTGGCATAGGCCCAACCAAACAAAGCACTATTGTAAAATAATAAAAATCATATCAGCCAAAATAACCTGTGTATTTTATAAATAAATTTAAGCGATGGGGTATTGCTTTGCAGGTGTTCTCCTTCAGGTAACATGGGGTTCGGTTTTAGTATATTCAGCAGGCACTTAAAAGTAGCTTTACACAAGCACGCACAAAGTTAAAACCAGGATCATTGTAGGTTAAGCAGTAATAGAGCTAAAACATGAACAAGAAAGATACCTAGAACACGCCTGGCTTCCAATAATACTTGTTAGAGGGCAAGAACAAATATTAAGGTAAACAAAAAATATCCAGACAATTCAAGTTACTTGAAACGCAAATTTATTTACCATCCAAAAGCCTTTAATAGGTACTTCCATAAATGCAGTAATAACGTATTAAACGCGTTATATTTATTCGCTACTTTTGCGCCTGAATAGTTATTACCTTTTTATTATAACAAGTGAATAGTTATAAGTGCCCTAACAATATCAATCATGCTTTCATCCGAGAGAATTTTAATTCACATAATTTTTAATTACCGATGGGTTTAACTTTCAAAAATATTGCCCCCTTTTTAAGTGCAGGCAAAAGTAAAGTAAGCCGTTGGTTGAGTTACATTGGGCTTGGCGTGGGCGTATTGCTATTACTGAGTTCT
>JAYVUJ010000105.1:0-9362 GCA_043788035.1 Ferruginibacter sp.
TGATATCCACACTATAATTAAAGGTAACATAATTTGCTTTTACGTACACGTTAGTAGGCGTGTTGATGCGTATATAGGTTCGCTGGTCGGGAAACAGGGCAATTTCAAACTCATTCAATTCGGCAATACCATTGTGGTTATAATCGTTCCAGGTATATTCGCCCTTGCCCGCTGGTACCTGCACATAGGTAAATTCTCTTTTCTGTTCCTGCCCTGCTCCTACTTCGTATAAAATATTTCCGGTTACCAGCCCTTTCCATTCGTTAAAATAATATTCCGTCCTGCCCAAAAGGCTTTCATCAGGTTTTTGTGAAGTTAACAATGCATTGGTAATTTCCAGTTTACGGTAAGTAAGGTTAAACTTTAATTGGCGGTGCTCGTTTTTTAATAGTTCTGTAGTAAGGTTATAGTTGTTGCTTTTATTAGCAATTGTTAAGGTTTTTGAGAGGGGATAAAGATCGCTACGAGTAAAATAACTAAGGCCCCATTTGTTTAATTTGGCAGGGTCGGATTTTACATACACTTGCCACACATTAAAAGCAAAACTTAAGGAAGATAAAGTATCTGTTGATATATCTGTAATAGCATTGCGTTCACCAGAATAACTTACCCCAACAGATACATTTCGGTATTTTTTAAACAGCTTACTAATATCGATGCTGGGCCGCAGGTAATTAGTTTTTTGTAATTGGCTGGTACTCCTGGTGAGGCTTACCTGGTCGGTTATTTTCCAATCTTTAATAGCAGAATAATGATTAAATATTTGCCTGATGCCATTAAAGTTATCACTGCGGTTATAATTAATTACTTCGTATTTTACTTGGTTGCCCGTTTTGTCTTTAAGCTGAAACGAAGCGTTGGCAATCCTTTCATCCGCAGGCGCAATAGTATACGGCAAGCTCCAATCCCTGTTAAACTCAACATTGCGTAAACGCTCCAATGGCTTAAAAATACTTTCTACATATTCGAAGCCGGCATTGGTTTGCAGTAGCAGGTTCTTTTTAAAAAGCTTTATTTTTTTATCCTCCTGTACAAATTGAATTTTTGTAGCCACGCCGTTATCGTGATTTTTACCTTTGCCCGAAAATAAATTTACATCGTATTTACTGGCAGCAAACTCAGTTCTTATCCTTGTTTTTGGGTTGATAAAATACTCGCCTGCCACAGTTACAACTTGCTGTTTTTTGGGTGTTACCAATAAAATTACCGGTTGCCAGTCTCCCTGTTTAACATTGCTCGCATCTGGCGATACCCATTTAAAAACCTTGCCGTTAGTAGCATTATACAACTGGATATAATTTCCTTTATTAGCCCCTAAAAAAGAAAAGGCAACGTTGTATAGAACATTGGCGTTGGCAGAATCATATACAAAGATAGAATCGTGGGCATTGTTAAAAGCTGAGTCTATCTTTTTATATAAAATTTTACCGGTAGCAAAGGTATCTCTTACTGCTCCCGGGTAAAAAGCGGTATCTATGCCATTGCCTATACCTGATAAAAACTGTTTTTGGTTAACATCAAGTGTTTGGTTTATAGTGGAGTTTTTTGCATCCTGGTTAGAGAAAGCGCCAATGCTGAGAATTAGCTTGTTATTAAAATTAACCTCATCATTTACATAGATGTTGGAGTTTAAAAAGTTCCTGTCGGCATACTCAAATTCAACTTGTAGCCTTTTATCTTTAGTGATCATCCGCTTGGGCGTAAAAGTTAGTTCCGCGGTATTATAGTTGATAACGTAATCCTGGTCTTCGCCCCTTATTAATAATTCTCCATCCATAAAAACCCTTTCGGTGCCTGCAAGTACCGTAAAATACAGTTCGTTGTTGGCGCCTTGTAACCGGTACGGCCCCTGGTTTCCTTCTAATGGCACCAATACATTGCGGTTAAATTTCCCTTTAGCTACAGAGCCGCTTAGCAATAAGGAGTTATTTACATTTTTAGCAATTTTATTATCTGTTATAAAGGACATGCCTTGCAGCCTTTTATAAAAATTGAGGAAATAATTTTTGCTTTGGCGGATATCGATATCACCAAAATTAAGTTGCCAGGTACGTTTTTTTACCTGGAGAAAAATCTTGTCAAAATCCCTGAGGTCTTGCGTATTACCATCAGGCTGTATCGGGATGTTGTTGTCGGTTATGGCTGCCGTTAGTTCGAGGCTATCGCCGATAAACCCATTTAGTTGCAGGTTTAAGCTTGAGTTTAAAACAGCATCCTGGCTGTTGCCAAAAGAAATACCTCTTCCAAAACTTCCGTTGTAATTAATATCGCCAAAATCAAAAAGTGCGTTATCCTGTTTAGTGCCATATTTAAAAATATAAGGCCGCTCCAGAATAAAATTACTGCGGATGCTATCAAAGTTAAGGTGCTGGGATATTGCATTTAGCTTATAAAAATAAACGCGGTAAGTAACTTCTATGCTATCGGTTGTTGGCTTCTGTATCCAGGTGATGTTGGCGTTCACATCATCCAAAATATATTGGGATGGATACACATTTTTAATATTGATGGTGCCTGGCACAATGCTTAAGCTATCAAGTTTGAGGATGCCTTTTAAAACCGCTATTTTCCTTATCCTTAAATTAGATACGGGAGACAGATTTTTTTGCGCATAGGATACATGTACAGAAACTAAAAAAATAAGCAGTAAATATATCCTGGTCGATTTCAATGGGGATTTTTATATTGAATGCTTAAAGTTAGTATTTATTGTGCAAGGCTATTTTAAAAGCACAATTTGTAGGGGCTAAACAATAAATTGATTTTTTTTTCAGGAAATTATAGCGACGATGGGGCAACGCTACAGCCATTTATTGATGTGATAATAATTGCTTATTATTCTATTTAAAAAACTTTTAGTAATAAAAAAGCCTTCCTAAATAGGAAGGCTTATTAAAAATAGGGTGTATAAAATTATTGCTCTGTACTTAAGCCTGCGCCCAGGTATTCTTTATTAAGACGGGCAATATTACTTACCGAAATACCCTTAGGGCACTCCACTTCGCAAGCATATGTATTAGTACAATTACCAAAACTTTCTTTATCCATCTGAGCTACCATATTCAAGACTCTTGATTCTCTTTCTGGCTGCCCCTGCGGCAATTGCGCCAACTGAGCAACTTTAGCACTTACGAATAACATTGCGCTGCCATTTTTACAAGTGGCAACACAAGCCCCGCAACCAATGCACGCTGCTGCCATAAATGCCTGATCGGCATTCTTTTTATCAATAGGCAGTGCATTAGCATCCTGCGCATTACCAGTATTTACTGATATATACCCACCTGCCTGAATGATACGGTCAAAAGCGCTACGGTCAACAACTAAATCTTTAATTACCGGAAAAGCCTTGCTGCGCCAAGGTTCTACAACAATAGTATCACCATCTTTAAAAGCACGCATGTGTAATTGGCAAACAGTGTTCTGTTCCCAGGGGCCATGTGCCTTACCATTAACAAACATACTGCAAGAGCCGCAGATGCCTTCGCGGCAATCATGGTCAAATGCAATAGGGTCTTTATCTTCCTGTACTAATTGTTCGTTTAATACATCAAACATTTCCAAAAAAGACATTTCCGAAGAAATTTCGTTTACAGCGTAGGTAGCAAAACTACCAGATACTTTTTTGTTTTTTTGACGCCAAACTTTCAGCGTAAGATTCATATTGTAATGGTCCATAGAACTTATTTGCAGTATATGATTTTATTATTTATAACTCCTTTGCGTAGGCTTAACTATTTCAAACTCTAATGGCTCTTTATTTATCTGCCAGTCGCTCTCGCCTTTAAATTCCCAGGCGGCTACGTAACTAAAGTTAACGTCATCACGTTTTGCTTCGCCGTCATCTGTCTGTGATTCTTCACGAAAATGGCCGCCGCAGCTTTCATTCCTGTTAAGTGCATCTTTGCACATCAGTTCTCCCAGCTCAATGAAATCCGCTACCCTACCCGCTTTGTCAAGTTCCGGATTTAGGCTGTTTACTTCACCCGGTATCTTAACAGAGCTCCAGAATTCTTTTTTTAGTTGTTGAATTTCTGCAATGGCTTCTGTTAACCCCTGTGTATTGCGGGCCATGCCACATTTATCCCACATTATTTTACCTAAACGTTTATGGAAACTTTCAACAGACTTAGTGCCTTTAATATTCATCAAAGTATTTATCCTGTCATTAACGGCTTTCTCCGTTTCTATAAATGCGGGGTGAGAAGTTGGGATGCTTGCTGTGCTAATATCATCAGCCAAATAATTACCCAAAGTGTAAGGTATAACAAAGTAACCATCTGCCAGGCCCTGCATTAATGCACTTGCACCTAAACGGTTGGCACCGTGGTCGCTAAAGTTAGCTTCGCCTAAGGCATATAAGCCAGGTACTGTAGTTTGTAATTCATAATTTACCCATAAGCCGCCCATTGTATAATGTACCGCGGGGTAAATACGCATCGGCAACTGATAAGGGTCTTCACCTGTTATTTTAGCATACATTTCAAACAGGTTACCATATTTTTCCTTCACCACATCATTGCCTAGCTTAATTAATTCTTCCTCTGGTGCGGTATCGTTGCCATGTTTGCCGGCTTCAATTTTGCCATACCTTTTAATTGCATCAGCAAAATCGAGGTACACGGCCATTTTTGTTGTGCCTACACCATATCCTTCATCACATCTTTCTTTAGCTGCCCGTGATGCTACGTCCCTTGGTACAAGGTTTCCAAATGCAGGGTATCTTCTTTCTAAATAATAATCTCTTTCCTCTTCCGGGATATCGGTTGCTTTCCTATTGTCTTCTTTCTTTTTAGGTACCCAAATACGGCCATCGTTCCTTAATGATTCGCTCATTAAAGTAAGTTTGCTCTGGTGGTCGCCGCTTACAGGAATACAAGTTGGATGAATTTGTGTAAAGCAAGGGTTACCGAAAAATGCTCCTCTTTTATGTGCCTTCCAGGCGGCAGTAACATTGCTGCCCATGGCATTGGTACTTAAATAAAATACATTGCCGTAACCGCCGGTACATAATAAAACTGCATGCCCAAAATGGCGCTCTAATTCTCCACTAATTAAATCCCTTGCTATAATGCCCCTGGCTTTGCCATCTATCATCACCACATCCAGCATTTCGTGGCGGGTATACATTTTTACATTGCCTAATGATACCTGCCTTTCCAACGCACTATAAGCACCTAATAATAATTGCTGCCCTGTTTGTCCAGCTGCGTAAAACGTACGCTGTACCTGTGTTCCGCCAAAGCTACGGTTGCTTAATAAGCCACCGTACTCACGTGCAAAAGGCACACCTTGTGCAACACATTGGTCAATAATAGAACCGCTTACTTCTGATAAACGGTGCACATTGGCCTCCCTGGAACGATAATCGCCACCTTTAACGGTATCGTAAAATAAACGGAATACGGAGTCGCCATCATTCTGGTAATTTTTGGCTGCGTTAATGCCGCCCTGGGCAGCAATGCTATGCGCACGGCGGGGACTATCCTGAAAACAAAATGCTTTTACTTTATACCCCATCTCGCCCAGCGAAGCAGCTGCGGATGCGCCTGCTAGCCCAGTACCGACTACAATTATTTCGAGCCTGCGTTTGTTACTGGGGTTTACCAGTTTGACGTGCCCTTTGTAGTCGTTCCACTTTTCATTCATTTCACCAGCTGGAATTTTAGAATCGAAAGACATAGTAATATATATTAGATGAAGTAATGTAACTGTTATACTTTAAAAAAGTTGCGTAGCGTTGTAGTATTTTAATAAATGGTTATGCTGCCATTAAACATTACAAATAATAATTGCCATTATCTATTTTATTTTATTTAATAGAATAAAATTAATCTATCCAGTTTAAGTAAAAAGCTACAGGCATTGCTGCAAACAACAAACAAATAATAATTGAGTAGCCAATACCTATTCCTTTAATAATTGGAGTATACCTTTTATGGTTAATACCAAACGTTTGAAAGGCACTTTGAAAACCATGTAGCAAATGCCAGCCTAAAGATATCACCCCTGATATATAAATAATTACGACCCATAAATGTTCCTGAAACACAAGCTGCATTTCTTTGTATAAATTGTGTGCTTCCTGTTGTGCGTAATCGCTTAAAGTTGTACTTTCCAATACATGGACATTAGCCATGCCGCCAAACCTTGATGGTACCCAGAAATGATACAAATGAAGTACGAGAAAAATTAAAATAAGCGTTCCCAATAAGCCCATGCTCCTACTGTACCAGGTGCTATTTGTGCGTGGCTTGTTGGTGTTGTATTTTATTGGGCGTGCGGCATTATTTTGTGCCCATAATGTTAAGCCTTGTACAATGTGCAGTAACAAAAAAACAAACAAGCCAATTTCCATTGTACGGATGATTAAGTTACTGCCCATGAAGTGGCCCCAATGATTAAATGTTTGCCCGCCATCATTAAAAAAGATCATGGAATTAATAAAACAGTGTACAATCAAAAAAGTGATTAGGAAAAATCCGGTGCTGGCCATGGTAATTTTTTTACCAATCGAAGAAGTGAAAAACAATTTCCAGGTCATATTACTTACGTTAATTTATTAATGGCACAAAAGTACGGCAGTAACCTTATTTTATTAAATGTTTTTACACAAGGAGGAATGCTTTATTAAAATTGGTAAAAGTTTTACATTACCTGTAAGCTGTAACGCCCTGTGCGTGAGGGATAGAAGGAAAAAACACGCAAAGCACCGTGAAATTTTCATTTGCGAAGCTAGGATATAACTGTGACCTTGCGGATTTTGGAATGATAGCCCTGCCCTACTTGCGCAGCTTAAGGGTACGCTACGAAACATTTGGATAAGGCAATTAAAACTTACTTACGTACTCCCCTTTTCCAACCGTACAATACTTGCTTTAGCATCAATCGACCTGTCAAAAAATAACATTTTGAGAGCTACTATAATTAGCAAGATAGCAAAGGCTTTTTTAACTGTTTCCTGGGGTAAGCTTAGGGCTAATTTGCTGCCGAGGTAACTACCAGCAAAAAAGCCTGCGGAAATGATGAGTACTACCCGCAGGTCTACATAGCCTCCTTTATAAAATTGCCATACTCCCAATAAACCTACTGGCAATAGTAAAATACCTAAAGAAGTACCTTGCGCCATTTTTTGTGAAAACCCCAAAAAAAATATCAGCGCAGGAACTATTACAATGCCCCCGCCAACGCCAACCATACCACCTAAAATACCAGCCACTAGACCGATAATAATAAGGATGATCAACGTTTGCATATTCATCGGTTCATTATTAAATTGTAATTAAATGCTGTTACATCAAAGATTTTATATATTTGAGTTTACCTCAAGAAAACCCTCACCAAAAGTGAGGAAAGGGTTTAACTTAACAGCATTAAATAGTAATTATTTATTTGGGTAGGTAAGCTTATAAAAGTTAATTGCTTTTTCAATTACTTTATAAGCTTCTTCCTTATCTTGAAATTCATCTATTTCAACTACTTTATTTTCTAATGCCTTGTACTGTTCAAAATAATTTTTTAGCACAGCAATAAAATGCTTAGGCAAATCATGTACGCTGGTAAAATGGTTTACCGTAGGGTCTTTAGAAGCAACAGCAATTATTTTGTCATCTTTTTCGCCGTTATCTATCATCTGCATATTTCCAATTACGGTGGCTTCTACCAAACACAGGGGTTGTATACTTTCGCTGCACATTACTAAAATATCCAGGGGATCTCCATCTTCGCCCAACGTTTGCGGGATAAAACCATAATTTACAGGATAATGGAAAGAAGAATGTATAACCCTATCCAATATTAATAACCCTGTCTCTTTATCAATTTCATATTTAGCTCTTGAGCCCTGCGGAATTTCAATTAAACCATTTACAACTTGTGGAGATTTTTCTCCGTAGTGCGCCCCGTGCCATGGATGTAATACGTACATAATTTATTTTATAATTTAGTTAATTATTTATTGACGTTGAAATTGTTGAATTATACAGTTGATTACAATTTTGCAGCCAAATATCTTTTTACTAAGCGGCCTTGATTATGAACTACTAACAAAATCAATGTAGTTATTTTTGTTCATCTTGAAAAGTATGCTTGAGGTCAACCAGCCATTTGCCATTTACCCTTACCACCTTTACTTCATTCTTTGTAGTTTTTTTGTAACTGTTAGAATAATTTACAATGGTAGTAGAATCATTTACATTTTTAAGTTCATTGATAATTATATCGGCATTTTTATAATTTTCCAATTCTTCTTTATTCTTGCTTTCAAAGTCTTTTTTTGATAGTTCAAAATACTGGTTGTTCATCTCTTCATCCAGCACCAAAGTTTTAGCATCTTTATAATCATTCTCCAATATATCTTTTATAAAAGCCCTTGCTACATCTATATCAGTTGTAGGATGTTTTTGTTTGTCGTTACACGATACGAGGCTTGCAAAAAGTACAAAAGCAACAAATATTTTTAATTTCATAATTATATTTAAACAATGTAATAATTTCCAAAAATACAAAAGCATCTTGACTTGCAAAATGCTTTTGCTATTAAGCCGTATATTTTTATTGATTTTTTGTGTCTTTCAATACTTTTTTCATTGAGTCAAGCGATTTCATGCCATTTTTCATAAGGGCTTGCAATGAATCTGTATCGATATTTTTAATTTGCTCCATAGCCTTGCTCAAATTATCTGCCTGGGAGGGATTGGTGCCTTTCAGCTTATGCATGCCAATCTGCATCATGGTATCGATATCAAAAGCAACTTTCCATGCGCCGTCTTCTTTTTTTAATGGAAAACCAATGCTTTCACTGCCTCCTTTTTCTTTTATTAGTACTATTGCGTTATTGCCATTGATGGTAACATCACCAAATTCTATTTTACTTTTATCAAATTTTTCCATTTCAGTTGTGCCCTTACCCATCTTCATCCCCATTTCCATCATATCCAGCATCCCCTTACTATCTGCTGTAGCATATTTTTTCGCACTTTCCATATCCATTTTGCTTAACGATTCAAAAAAGGCTACCAGCGTTGCTTTCGGGTCGCCGGATACTGGGCCGCTTTTACAACTATCTATAAAAAGGGAAGTGCTTAAAATGGAAATAATCAACAAGATTTTTTTCATGATTTTTATTTTAGGAGATAATTATTTTTTATTTTTTTGAATAATATTTAACCTGATACTTTTTGTTAATAAAAATGGTTTGTGTTATCCCGGCCCTTCAAAGGAAGGTTCAAGCATTTTCAAATTTAAAAGTATTTTACAATTCGCATAGTCAGGAACCCTCCTTTGGAGGGCAGCGAGGCTGCACTTTTTGCTTTTGTTTTGTTGGTATATTTTATCACTAAATACGGGGCTTTTTAAAAGGC
>JAYVUJ010000106.1:0-6238 GCA_043788035.1 Ferruginibacter sp.
GGCGAGGATATCTTCATTTTTCCATATTTCGTGTTTCATCGTCCAACGGCTAAAATCTGGTGTTGCGTTTTCCAGTGAAAGATTAATTGTTATGGCATCGCCGAATTTTATTTCTCTTTTAAAAACACACTCTTCCCTAAAAAGTACTGGACCGATATTAAGTGCTGCCATTTGGTTTAAGCCAAGCTGGTGCTCGTTCATAAAGGAAATGCGGCAGTAACCGCCAAAATCGTAATAGGCAGAATGGCGTAAGTGAAAATTTGGGTCAAGGTCGCTCCAGCGAATTTCTATTTGTTTAAAATAACCGCCCATAAGCTTAGTATTGAGCAACAAATGTAAAACAAAAGCACCCTGATAAACAGGGTACTTTTACAAATCCAGTATACTATTTTAATTCAGGTTCAGCAATTTATCCTTCGGGTATTTTACGCTATAGCTCATGCGAAGCTTTTTGCTTTCGCCGGGTGCCAGTGTAAACTTCCAATTAAGTACGCCGGTTTCTGTATTAATTGTTGCCCGGTTGCTTTCTAATAACTCTACCTCAATCTCTTTGTTTTGGCTTAGTGGATATTGGTCTTTTATTATAATAATGATGGCTTCTTTCTTGTTATTTTTTACGGTTGTCTCATAAGTGAAAATTTGCTTTTTGTTAGCACCTAAAAATTTCACACTGCTAAAATCCATTAGCTTTTCTCGTTTAATAACCACCCTTTTATCTTTGCCCATCGTAAGGTTTAGCGTATCCTGGGTAGAGGAAGGATCGATAAAAGACTTGCCAATATAGGTGCCTTCAAAAATAATATTTGCTTCGCCAGGGAGTAGGTTCAGCTTTTCCCAGTCAGCTATTTTCGCTAGTAAAAAAACTTCTTTATCTAATGTAGGCACTGCGTAAAATTGGTAGGTTGCAGGCACATTATACTCTTTTAAAATGGCTGTTTGTGCTTTGCCGTTGGTAGGCACATCGTAGGGCAGGTCAATATCGAAGGTTACATCCAACTGTTTGTCGGATACAGTTATGTAGTCATCAAGTCCGTCTTTTAAGGTTACTAAAATGGTGCCAGCGCTGGCCCGTGAACCATATAAACTAGTTGCCGCATCACCCTTTAGCACATTGATAGTTTTAATGGCGTCAGGGCTAATTTTACTGTATTCTGATTGTGCCATTTCGTTGCCGTTTACAATGTAGAGTGGTTGTGTAGCATTGGTAGTTGCTGTGCCGCGAATTTGAATATCTCCAGTTTCATTTTCTTTAGCAGCCCCATATCCAACAACAACAACGTCATTTAGGGTGTTCGATTTAATAGAAATACCAGCCACTTTACCTTGTAGCAATGCATTATTATAATAATTTACCGGATTTATATAACTCAAAAACCAGGTATTAAACAGCGGCGCATTGCTATTTTGTATTGGGGTAGATGTTGATAGGCTTAGCTTTACCTGCTTCCAATCTAGCCCGGTAGTTTGAAATATTTTTGCACGGTAAATTAATTTTAATGGAGCAGTTATACTTTCTGCACGTAAGTCGTAAAAAGGCGTCCAGTAGGCATTTTGGCTGATGTATGAAATAGTGAAATCGTATTTGCCTGTTATGGCGCAATTCAATTGCAATATCAGTTTGCCGGTCGATTTGGTATTTTTATTTTGTTCTTCTTCTATCTGGTCCGATAGTTTTTTAAGCTGTATAGTAAACTTTGTTTGCTTTGCATTTAATGCTGCCAATTCGTTTTGCAGCTCAATAGATTTTGTTCTGTAATAGTCCATTAGTTTAATTAGCTCCGCCACGCTAAGCCCGGTTTGCGTACCCTTTATTTCTTTGTTAGCTTTTAATACGCTCAGCAAATCGTTAGCGATACTAATGTTTGTTTTTAGTTTTTCAAGCTGGCTATTTATTGTTTCTACTGAATCTTCCAGCAGTTTGATGGCAGGTGTTTTTATTTCGTTGGTAAGATGGTCAACAGTAAACTCGACGCCCATTACGGTTACGTTGCCGTTACAGTTTACTTGTATGCTATTGGCATCAAGGGTATTGCTGACATCATCGATGATAAGTTCATTGTTGCCTTTTACAAGTGTTGCCTTGGCAAGATGGTTAAGCTGTGCGCCAACCCTGTACACGGTTACGGCACTGAGGGAGGCTTTTACCGAATTGCTGGCTGGGTCTTTAGCGCTAACAAATGCTACACAAATTATGGCGCATATAAGCAGGGATATTTTTTTCATATGCAGATGTTTTATACCGGATGCATTTGTAAAACAGATTACATAACCAGTGTATGAAATTTCGATTGCAGCATTTGAAAGGCGAAGGCCCATAATAATACCTTTCAATTATTGTATACCCATCTGCCCGAGGCGTTAGGCTATACACTTCAATCTTTTTTGTCGGTGCCGCCCGCAAAAAAGATTGAAGTGTATAGCCCGGTCCCTTGCCGCAGCGGCTTGGGGGAACGCAAAAAAATCCTTCCCCGATTATGGAGAAGGATTGTATTTTTTATGGCAGTTTACATGTTCTGGTCGTTGTCTTTTTTCTTTGCAATTTCTTCCAGCAATTTTAAGCCAAGCAAGCCACTGATTGGGCCGTTGGCGCCATCGCCGCCGCCAATTAATATGTCTGGCATAATTTTTATGTTTTGCGTACCGATAGCTTCCATCACTTTTAGTTGCGTAAAGTTGCTGCCGCCCATGGCTTCTACAGATAGCTTGTAAGACTCTGCATTGGATTTACCGATGGCCAATATTTTGCCAGCTTCGGCAATACCGGTAAGGGTTATTTGTTCGGCATTTGCCCTTGCAAGCAACTCTATCTGCTCTGCATTTGCTTTGGCAAGCACCCGTATCCTTTCGGCATCGCCATTGGCTAAAAGCCGCAGCCTGTCTGCTTCTGCGGTAGATTGTAAGCGTACGCTGTTGGCTTCACCAGTGGCTTTTTTTACAGCTGCATCGGCTATACGTTCTGCTATTAATACGCCCTGGTCTGCCTTTACAATCTCTTTTTGTATATCTGCAATTGCCGTTTCTTTTTCGTAGGCCTGCCTTGTTTCCTGCGCCTTCATTTCTGTTTCGTAAGTAACTTTTTGTTCTTCGGCTATCTTACGGTCGGTCAGTGTTTTCATCAGGCTTTCTGGTGGCGCAATATCGCCTATCAACGTATCTACACCGTTTACATTATATTGGTCCAGCACTCTGTTAATGTGCATGCGGGCGCTTTCCTGCCTTTCTTTACGGGTGCTTAAAAAGGCAATTACGTCGCTATCCTGCGCACTGTTACGAAAGTAGTTCCCTATTGTTGGTTCCAGCACCTGGCTTACCAAATTGTTCATGTTACCAAAACGGGCAATTACTTTTGGCGCTTCAGTTGTGGGTATGTGGATGATTTGCGATACATCAAGGTTAAAGGGAAAACCATCTTTGCTTCGTACCGTGATGGTTGATAAATGCTTATCCAGCTGATGGCTTTCGCTGCGTGCGTTGGCCCAGTTAAGTACCAGGTTGGTGGTTGGCACCAGCTCTACCTTCATAATAAAAGTATTGATAGGATATTTTCCGGGGCCTAACGGATCTGCCCAAACGCCTTTGCTTTCTTTGGCTACAATATTGCCATGCTTAAATTCTATACCACTTAAATCCTGCCCTTCGGTACCCACATAACTTATTACAACGCCTACATAGCCGATGGCAATTTCCGTCATGTTCACCATTTCTACTTTTGTAAACCATGGGTTAAGAAAATAAGTACCGGCCAGAATTACTTGCTCCTGCAAGCCTTTGTAGCCGCCGTTGTTCATAAAGGTATCTACATCTTGAAATTTATTATGCCCGTTAATTATTTTTCCGGCTATTTGCCCTTCTTCTAAAGGCTTGCCTTCCTGGGTGGTTACAATGCCCACGGCGTTATCTGGTATGCTGGCCATTTCCGTCATTTCAACCGTAAATAAAAACGTGTTGATACGGTAAGAGCCTGGTGCGATAATAGCCGTTTGCCTGCCCTTGCGGCCACCATTTTTGAGGAACGCCACGGCATCCTGAAAGCTGTCGCAATCTACCTTTCGGCCCAGGATAGAACCGGTTTCCAGCTCGGCGCCATCTTTGGCGAGTAGTAAGCCTAACTGCCCAGTAGGTATAATGGTAAAGGATTGAAAAGTGATATCGTACTGCCATATCCATTTGCCAAAATATAGCCCCGGCGGCAATGTTTGGGCCTGAAAGCCTGCTTCGCCTTCGGTGGCAATAATACGCCCTTCGGGCAATCCTTGTTTACCTACGAGCACAAATTTTTTGGTGACGAGACCGATCTTATCTTCGGGCACAATCACTACGCCAAAAAATATCCGTAAAATAACTTTGTACAATAATAAGGCGATAATTGGCAAGCCAATGATGAGGGACCATTTAATTACTTCGTGTGTTTCCATGTTAGTTTCAGGTTTAGTAATAAATGTATGATTATAGTAGGAGAATTCTTTAAAAAATTAAAGAAAAAAATGCCGGGTATCTTTTTACCTATCACATTAATAAGCATATAATTATAGCACTTTTGAAGTGGGTACTGCATTACTTAATATGGTAAATTATACAGTGGCTGATTAATACATCATAATGATACAAGTATATATATTATCCGCATAAAAAGCTAAATTTTATATGGATAAATTTTTAGTCGCTTTTGCAAACGTATATGTAATGATTGTAAAAATTATTTGTAAACCCAGTTAAATAAATGTGCTGTTTAGCTACTTAGTAAACGGAGGGGAGGTATTGTAGTTGGTAATGATAAAATTTGTAAGAAAGAGTGTTATGTTTTTGGTTAAATGTTTCTTTGTTGTTGTTATTGAGGATGTAAATGTGCTACAATCACAGCAGGTAACAATCAGGGCTTGACGTTGTTGGGGGATTTGAAAATCGTTCGCCCACGCCTGAAGCGAAATTGAAAAACTGAATTTTAAGATAACAACTAAAAGCTGAAGTAAAAAACGTTAAGCCGGAATTAAAGCTGCCATGTTGTTGATGTTGAAGTTACAGTGACCTTCCACAATAACGCCCAATCCCCTGTTGTAGGTTCGTTCTTTCGCCTCGGTCATGTACAAAGTGAATTTTTGTTTAACCGCAGCTTGTTACCATTGCGTTAGCTATTGGTGATTATGCCACCTTTTGTTTGTATAAATGTTGTTGAAATTCTATAAATAGTCGGCTGATGTTTGCAACGTCTCCTAAAATTTCTTTCGCATCTTCCAACGATTGATATTTATTTGTTAGTAAGATGGGTAATTTCTCCTGGTCAATTTCTTCAACACCTGTTTCGATGTATTTGCTTAATACAAATTCTATACATTCTTTTTGTTTATTGTCAAGCAATGCAAAGATTGTGGCTTGTGCGACCGTAACGCTTGCCTCTCTTGTCATTGGTTTTATGTCGCTATTAAACACATATTCCAACACATCAAACAAGTCGCTTTTTTCTGCGGCAATCAATTTTTGCAAAGTTGTTATTTCTTCTTTTCCGAGACCTGCTTCGTCTAATTTTTCTAATAGTGTTCGTCTAGTTATTGGATTGCTCCAAAGTATCCGTAATTCATCTTCGCTTTTGAAAAGGTTTGGCAATTCGCCCAATAGGTTATTTAAAAATTCTTCTGCTGAAATTGGCCTGCCCTCAGTACTCCAAAACGAAGTTGACATCCTTGATTGAATTTCTCTTCCCTTGCCGTCTTTCAATTTCACTTTTATTTTTTGTCGCTTATTGCAGTCGCAAAAAAGTTACCCATAAATTTCGCAAGGCTCTTTCGGTTTCTTTTCGCAAACGCAAGGTGTTTGTCCGCAAACTTTACAAGGTTGTGGCGGTGGCTTCGGGTCGCCTTCTGGCTCAGGTTATAATGGTTCACCGTCCCATTCAGGTTCGGTAAAATGGTGGTAAGCATCTACAAAATCGTAAATAGTAAAAAAGTCTTTGCCTTCAGACAAACGTGTTCCCTGTCCTACAATTTGCTTAAACTCTAGCATTGAGTTTACTGGCCGCATTAAAACAATATTGTGGATATTTCTTGCATCAACTCCGGTTGAAAGTTTTTGCGAAGTAGTTAAAATGGTCGGGATTATTTTTTCATTATCTTGAAACTCTCTTAAAAACTGTTCACCTATTTGGCCATCGTTTGCAGTAACCCGAACACAATAATTTGAGTCGGTACTTTTTTTGTATTGGTTTACCAAATCACGAACTGCCGAAGCGTGGTCTTGTGCTGCA
>JAYVUJ010000107.1:0-6320 GCA_043788035.1 Ferruginibacter sp.
GCACCTGTTACGCCTTTGCCTCCTTTTACCAGCATCAGGTTATCCTGCAAAATTATTTCAATGCCCATTTTGCCAAACTCTTGTTGCAAAGTTAAGCCGCGGTTACTTTCTTTATATGCCAAACGGTTAACGCCTTCTATAACTGTGGTACCGCTGCAATAAGCTGCCAAAGCAACTAACGGCGGAAACAGGTCAGGGCAATCAGTAGCATCAAAATGAAAGGCTTTTAATGCGCTGGTACCTGTTGCGGGTGGCGCTATCGCAATCTGCTTTTCCTGTATAGAAATGGTGCAGCCACAATCCATCAAAGCTTTTAAGATGGCTTTATCTGCCTGAGTTGAATACGTATCTAATCCGTTGACAGTAATTTTTCCGGCAATGGCGCCTGCAACCAATAAAAACGCACCGCCGCTCCAATCGCCTTCTACTGTGTAATTGATGGTTTGCCCGGTAATTTTTCCGGATGGTTTTATTAAAAAAGATTGATGGTTATTGTGGGTTACATCGAAGCCAAAATGTTTCATCACCTGCAAGGTAAGATCGATATAAGGCTTACTTTTTAAATTAATAACGGTGATGGTTACTGGTATGGTAGCAGCTTTGCCATAAGCCATCAGCAGCCCTGTTAAAAATTGAGAGCTTAGCGAACCATCGATGGTAATATCTTTTGGCTGCAAAGGGCCTTGTATTTTTATAGGCAGCTTGCCGTTATTGGATTGTATGCTGATATCCAATAACGGAAAAATTTCATCAAAAAAATCCATAGGCCTGGTTAATAAACTACCGGTACCATTGATGGTAATTTGTTGCGGGCTTAAAGCTGCAATTGGTGTAAACATGCGTATGCCCAGCCCACTTTCGCCACAATTCATTTTGTTGCTGGCTGCATTAATACCCGCACTTTTAATTAGCAGCTTATTACCTTCTATTTCAGAAACGGTTGCCCCTAAAACTTTTATCACTTCTAAAGCTGCAAGGTCATCATTGCTCTTGCCGGCGTTACTAATAATTGTATTGCCATCCTGCAATAAAGCAGCGGCACAGCCTCTTTGCATCGAGCTTTTAGAAGTAGGTGCATCGATACTGCCGGAAATGGTTGATGGATGAATAGTTACTATCATAATTACTGACTGTATTGTAAATAATGGCTGATTATCTTGTTAAAAAATAGCCATGCATACCCTTTTTAATTGATCAATGTTTCCAAAACATCCATCGGTATAGATTGGATAACGGCTTCGCCAATTTTGGTAAGCAAAATAAAATTTATGTTATTAGCGGTTCGCTTTTTATCCATCATCAGCACTTCCCAAATTTTTTGTTTATCAAAAATAAAGCTGGTAGGCAACTGGTATTTTTCAATAAGCGCTTTAATTTTCTGTGTATCGGATGCTGTTAACTTAGTGATAGGCCCTGATATTTCGCAAGCTGCCATCATACCTATGCTAACTGCATGCCCATGAGGCAGGTGGTACATATTTTCAATTGCATGCCCCAAGGTGTGCCCAAAATTTAAAAGTTTCCTATCGCCTTTTTCAAACTCATCTTTTACTACTACGGTAGTTTTTATGACAACATTTTTTTCAATCAATGCGCCCAGTTTTTCCTTATTGGCTTGAAAGCTTTCTACCGATTCATTTTCGAGCAAGGCAAATAAATCAGCATCTTTTATACAAGCATGCTTTATTATTTCTGCAAAGCCATTTATCCATTGGCTTTGAGGCAATGTGTCTAAAAGGCTATAATCAAACAATAAAAATTGCGGTTGTTTTATAAGCCCTGCCAAGTTTTTATAGATACCCACATCTACCCCGTTTTTACCACCAATGGCAGCGTCTACCATGGCGAGTATGGTTGTTGGCACAAAGCCAAACTTTAACCCACGCATATAGATGGAAGCGGCGTAACCAGTTATATCAGTGACTACGCCGCCACCAACGCCTATAATAAAAGTATTTCTGTCTGCATTTTTTGCTATCAGCCCGCTGATGATATAGTCTACCGTTGCTTGTTGTTTATGTTGTTCGCCAGCAGGTATTACAATGGTTTTCCAGCCTTCGAAAATTTGTTGATGGCTTTCAAAAACATTGTTATCGGTTATTATTATTGTTTGTTCTTTAGCAACTATTTTTTCCAGGTAACTAAAGCTTGCATCAAAATAATAACTACCACTAAACCCAGCGCTTGCTTCATCAATAGAAACGCCGGCAACATCTGCAACTTTTATACTTTTCATAAACCTATCATCAATTTAAATAAACAGCGGGCAAATTTTTAAGTAACCTTTTTTAAAAAAGCTTTAAAAATTACGTATTCATTATTTTGTTTTGATGGTTGATGCTTTCCAAATGTACCGCATCAAAATAGCTGGTAATAAAATCATGGCTCAAGCCTAACGCATCGCCTTTTTTTATTGCCTTTTGTAAAATGTCATTCCAGCGGTTAGTCTGTAATATGGTGATGTTATTGGTTCTTTTATATTCACCGATCTTATCAGCAATTTTCATCCTTTGCCCAATTAAAGCGAGCAACTCATCATCAACATGGTTTATCTGTTCCCTTAAAGTAGCAAGGGCAGTGATAAATTCTTGCTTGTCGGTACCTTCAGAACGCCAGATCAATGCATCCAGCATTTCTGCCAAACGTTCTGGTGTAATTTGTTGCTTGGCGTCGCTCCATGCATTGTCAGGATCAATGTGGCTTTCAATCATTACGCCATCAAAATCAAGGTCGATACTTTTTTGTGAAACAGACTGCAAATTGGTGCGGTTACCACAAATATGAGACGGATCGCAGATCAATATCATTTCAGGAAAACGGCGTTTCATTTCAATAGGCAAATGCCACATTGGTGCGTTGCGGTATTCCGTATTGCCGTAATTACTAAAGCCACGATGTATCATACCTACTTGTTTGATACCGGCTTTTTGTATACGTTCAATGGCACCAGTCCACAATTCCAGATCTGGGTTAATTGGGTTTTTTATTAAGACAGGTATATCAACGCCACGCAAAGCATCTGCAACTTCCTGTACACTAAAAGGGTTTACGGTTGTACGTGCACCGATCCATAACATATCTACATCAAACTGCAAGGCATCTTCTACATGTTTTGCGGTAGCTACTTCTACAGTGGTTGGCAAGCCAGTTAATTTTTTTGCCTGCAATAACCAAGGCAAGCCTTTTGTACCAATGCCTTCAAATAATCCGGGCTTGGTACGTGGCTTCCAAATGCCGGCTCTCAGGATATCTACTTTACCTGTCTTAGCCAGGCGCACAGCGGTTTCTATCATCTGTGTCTCTGTTTCGGCGCTGCATGGGCCACTAATAATCAATGGACGCTTGTTCCATTTTTCCTGCATTACTTCTTTCATTGTTTTGTTTTGTGTTTCCATTGTAAAATTAGTTTTTGTTTACCAACATTTAAGATTCTATTTAAAACCATATGTCTTTTGATCTTGAACTATTTCAACTACAAAATGGCATCATTTATAACTCAATTTATCTTTCCAATTTTTATAGCCCATTTCAAATTTTATTTCTTTGGGACCGTTTGTGCCTACTTCATTCCAGCCATTTAACTTTTAAAAAGTAGCGGCCCTTGTTGCTGGCAAAGTGCCTAACCAAACTGTTTATTTAGTTTGAGTAAAGTACCAGTCCAACATCAAGCTATGTAATTTCTTGCTTATGCCTTTTGCTTCAAAATCCGGGTTTATAAACAGGGCCCAGATTTTTTTTTCTTTTAGACCAACGATTGAGAAACTTAGAATGACGTTATCGATTTCACAGACCGAACCTTTGCCGCTTACAATAATAGATTCCACACAATGCGCATCAGTAAAATAACAAGGGTCAGGCAATGGATTTTCTTTTACCAGGTTCCTTACTAACTGTATTTGTGGTATATCGCTTATTATGGCTTCTCTAAAAATCATTGCTTTATTGTAAAATCCTTTTAATTTTATTGGCGTTTTCCATCAGCTCTACCAGGTACGCTACGTTCTCCTTTTCAAGGCTGGCCTTAAATTTTTTTAGTTGAGAAATATGTTCGTTTAAAACATCCAATATATTTTCCCGGTTTTGCATAAAGATGGGCGCCCACATTGCGGGGCTACTTTTTGCCAGCCTCACCGTACTTTCAAAACCACCACCTGCCAGGGCAAAAATGGCATCTTCTTCTTTCTCTTTTTCCAGCACCGTATTGGCTAATGCAAAAGAAGTAATGTGCGATATATGGCTGATGTACGCCGCATGTATATCGTGGCTATGCGCATCCATATAAACAATGTTCATTTTTAAAGTTTTATAAATATTTTCAACTGCTAAAACTACATCCGCATCTGTCTTTTCTTTTTCACAAATAACGCAGGCCCTTCCTTCGAAAGCGCTTCTCACAGCGGCTTCCGGACCGCTATATTCCGTACCCCACATTGGGTGCGTAGCAATAAAACGGTGGCGCATCGGATGATTTTTTAATGCATCGCACAATACAAATTTGGTACTGCCGGCATCCGCCACCAACTGCTTGTCAGTTATCAAATCCATTATTTGTTTCATTACTACAATAGTCGCATCAACCGGTATGGCCACGTAAATAAAATCGCTTTGCTTTACTGCTTCTTCCAACTCCATCGCTTCATCAATAATGCCTAGTTCTTTCGCTTTTAGCAGGCTTGCAGAAGTATTGCTAACACCAATTATTTTTTTTGCAAACCCTTTTTCCCTCATAGCAATTGCAAAGGAACCGCTTATAAGCCCAACGCCTACAATGGTTAATGTGAAGCCTTCGGAATCATTTACAAGCAATGGTTTTATAGCTGTTGCATTGTCAGTATTTACTTTACTAGCGGTTTGTGTCCTTTCCATTTTCACTATCTTTTCTACATGGCTATACCCAGTTATTATTTTTTACTGTGTAGCATTTATAATTATAATGTTCCTTATAAATTTTCTTTGATCCTTTGTATTGCTTCGGTAATTTTTTCTTCTGTGCTGCACAAGCTTACCCGTATGTATTTATCGCCTGCGCTGCCGAAAATGCCACCTGGGGTTATGAATACATTGGAACCATACAATATTTTATCACTCAACGCATACCCATCTTTATACCCTTCAGGGATAGCTGCCCACATAAATAACCCAGCTTGTTTTTCATCAAACTTACCCCCTAGCAATTGCAATAGCCCCACAACTTTTTCTCTTCTTGCCCTGTAAATTTTATTTACGCTATCGTGCCAATCCTGCTGCAATTCCAATGCTTTTGTGGCCGCAAGCTGAAGAGGTAAAAACATGCCGCTATCCATATTGCTCTTAAATCGTAAAATTTCGTCTATCCTTTGCCTGGCGCCTGCCAGCATGCCTATGCGCCACCCTGCCATGTTATGGCTTTTGCTTAATGAGTTTAATTCTATCGCTACATCTTTTGCTCCATCCACGCTTAAAATACTCATTGGCTCGTCATTTAAAATAAAGCTGTAGGGGTTATCGTGTATCAATAAAAGCTGGTGTTTTTTAGCAAAGGCAACCAACTGTACAAATAGTTTTTTGGTTGGTAATTGCCCCGTTGGCATCTGCGGATAATTTACAAACATCAGCTTTGCCTTTTGTAAATCCAATAATTCTAATGCTGCAAAATCGGGATACCAATTGTTTTCTTTTGTAAGCGAATACTCCACTATGTTAGCACCGGCAATTTTTGCCGCACTCCGGTAGGTTGGGTAGCCCGGGTTTGGTATTAGCACAATATCGCCTTCGTTTACATACGTCATGCAAATGTGCATTATGCCTTCTTTACTTCCAATGAGAGGCAAAATATCTGTGTTAGGGTCCAAGGTTACATCGTACCATTTTTTGTACCAACCGGCAATTGCAGTACGAAATATAGGACTGCCCTTATAATTTTGATACCCATGCTGGTTGGGCTTTAAGGATTCTTCGTACAAAGTTTTTATTACGTCGGGGTGCGGTGGCAAATCCGGGCTGCCAATACCAAGGCTTATTACTTGTTTGCCAGCCTTGTTCATATCATCTATCTCTCTCAGCTTTTGAGAAAAATAATATTCGCCAATGCCTTTTAAACGGTTTGCTACTGCCATCCCTAAAACGGCGCTATCATCTTTTAAAACCTGTTTTTCAATTGCTGGCAAGATGGATGTATATGCTTTGCTCATGTAGTAAATTGTTGCTGTAAACCTTAATTATTTTTGTAAAGATGCTTTTGCATCGTATTTTAAAGCATGGTGCAAAGCAGGCAGATTGCCATTTTTATATACGCCATAAATTTTTATATCTTCTGTAATGAGTTCAATTTTTTTGATGGC
>JAYVUJ010000108.1:0-5778 GCA_043788035.1 Ferruginibacter sp.
CATGCGGATAATGCTTTCCCTTAATGTAGTACCCCTAACAATAGAATCATCAATAACTACCAAAGTGTCTATGTCTTTACGCACAGTGCCGTAGGTAATATCGTATACATGCTGCACCATTTCGTTGCGGCTGCTATCTTCGGTAATAAATGTTCTAAGCTTTACATCTTTAATGGCAATTTTTTCAAACCGTATTTTACGGTTAATCATTTCCGATAACTTTTCTTCATCAAAATTATTGCCCCAGCTTAATATCCTTTCAATCTTTATTTTCTTAAGGTATTCATCTGCCCCTTTGATGAGCCCGTAAAAAGCGGTTTCTGCAGTGTTGGGTATAAAAGAAAAAATGGTATTCTTTAAATCGTAATCAACGGCTTTTAGCACTGGCTCGCTTAAAAACCTGCCAAGTGCTTTTCTTTCTTTATAAATTTTTTCATCGCTGCCGCGGCTAAAATAAATGCGTTCAAAACTACAAGCCCTTCTTTCTTTTGCCTCAACAATTTGTTCTATAACGTAATTACCATTTTCATCTACAATCAGGGCGCAGCCAGGCATTAATTCTTGAACTTCATTTTCACCTACATTAAAGGCAGTCCTTATAGCGGCACGTTCGCTGGCAGCAACAATTACATCGTCATTTACATAATAGTAAGATGGGCGTATACCATGCGGGTCCCTCATTACAAATGCTTTACCATTACCGGTTATGCCACAAAAATTAAATCCACCATCAAATAGCGGAACTGCCTTTTTAAGCACTTTTGCAATATCCAGTTGTCCGGGAAAAGCTTCGTCGGACTTTACTAAAAAATGATGGATCACTTCCATCATTGCAGCAAGGTCACTTTGTTTTTGAAATACGCCAGGCTCCAAATTAATTAACCCAAAAAGTTCTTCTGTATTTACAAGGTTAAAATTTCCAGCGAGCGCCAGGTTCCTTGCAGGTATAGTATCGCGTTTTATAAACGGATGGCAGAATTCTACATTATTTTTGCCTTGCGTCCCGTAGCGTAAATGACCTAATAATAATTCACCTAAATGGTCCACATTGCCTTTCATTAATCCGGGATGGTTCTTGATGTCGGGCTGGTATTTTTCTATCTCTTCTATCTCCTTACCTATTTGTAAAAAAAGGTCGGCAATAGGCTGGTTTGCACAGCTGCGGATACGGTGCAGGAAGGGATATCCAGGCTCAACATTCAATTTTACTGTTGCTATGCCGGCGCCATCCTGACCGCGGTTGTGTTGCTTTTCCATCAGCAGGTACAGCTTGTTAAGACCGTATAAAACAGAACCATATTTTTGCTGGTAATAACTGAAAGGTCTGCGAAGGCGAATGAAAGCCAAGCCACATTCGTGTTTAATTTCGTCGCTCATAATTTTTATAAGCCGCAAAGTTAAGCCATTGTAAATCAAAATACCGGCACAGTAGACGGTATTAGAAAGTATTTTGTTAAAGTATATTTTTTAAAGTCCGCTCAAAGTAATGCCAATCTGAAATGACCTAATAGAAGGGCCCGCAGCATCTTTTAAAAGTGTAGTTATAGAATAATTGCCAAACAGCGACCAATGGCCCATACCAACCCTTGCTGTACCCATTAAACGGGTAGTATTAAAATATTGTTTGTTGGCTTGTTTTTCAGTTGAATTGCTAAGTGTGCCCCCGGTTTTGTTTAATAGCGTACTAGCTTTTGTATGTACATTTAGCATAGTACCAACCTTAACTCCTAAGGCAAGTTTCCAGCTTTTGGCTTCGTCGGTAGGGTCAAAAGTATACCTCAATTCAATGGGCACTTCTAAATATGAAGTAGCGAGCTTAAATTTTTTATAATAATTAGAAGAATCTAAATTAGTGAAAGGTATCTGGGCGCTGGAAGCATTTAAGTCAATTTTAGTTTTTTTGAAGTACATACCACTTGTGCTTACGCCTAAACCGAATGCCACGCTCCACCTTGGGTCTGTTTTAAAAGGCTTATTAAACATTATATAAACATTAAAGCCGCGGGATAAAGCATTAATTTTACTATTAATGCTATCTGTAGCACCGCTCCAATGGTCGCTGCTCAATTGCAGCATTAAATGGTCGCCTGCTTGTTCAATGTTAACCTTGCTCCAATCTTTTTTTTGTTTTAGTTGTGCAGAAGCAGCAGAAAAGGAAATAAGTGCAATTATTATAAATGCAATTTTCTTCATAATATAATCTTAAGTGGCAAATTTAATAGCCTGTAGGGTTAATGAAAGGTTAAATGAATGATAAAAAAATTGCCCCGTTTTTACGGGGCTAATTTTTTATTTGTGGGCCCACCTGGACTCGAACCAGGGACCACCTGATTATGAGTCAGGTGCTCTAACCAACTGAGCTATAGGCCCTGTTATTTTTGAATAACGGAGGACAAAAGTAATTAAAAAAAGATAATTTTGTAACTAAAATCGAAAAATGGCAAAAATAAAAAATTTGATGTTCGACCTGGGGGGCGTACTGCTTAATATTGACTACAATAAAACTGCAGATGCTTTTAAAAAACTAGGCGTTTTGCACTTTGATGACCTCTATTCCCAACATGGGGCAAACCATTTATTTGAGTCTTTGGAAACAGGTAAAATTTCTGAAGAAGTTTTTTATACAACTATGCAGCAATATTGCGCACCAGGCACTAATGTACAGCAAATTCAAGCTGCATGGAACGCTATGCTACTAGATTTTAGGGTAGATAGCCTTAAATTCCTGGATGGCTTAAAGGAAAATTATAAAATGTTTTTATTAAGTAACACCAACAGTATCCATCATACTGCTTTTACAAAACTTCTTCAGCAAACAACCGGTCAGCAAAGCTTGGATAGCTATTTTATAAAGACTTATTTCTCTCACGAAATATTCATAAGGAAGCCCTACCCTGATACTTATAGGATTGTTGTGGAAGATGCAAAAATTAACGCAGAAGAAACTTTATTTATTGATGATTCTATTAATAATATAGAGGGAGCTATAGAAGCTGGCTTGCAAGTTTATCACTTACTAACAGGCGAAAAAATAGAAGATATGAATTTTTAAAAATCATTTAACTTCCTCAAAATCAATATAATCATCGCTTTTTGTTTTTGGCTTTTCAGCTGGCTTAGTGGCAGTGTAATTTTTGTTTTGTTGATGTTGGTTCATTTTTTCTTGCATCTGCGCATTCATATCTCCAAATTGCTTTTTTACCTGTTTGGTAGTTTTAGCTACCGGTATAATCAGTTCAAAAACCAATTTATATAAGAGATATAAAATAAATAGCTCAAATGCTAACCTAAATATATTCATATAACAAAGGTATAAACCAAATAAAAATAAACCTGTTAATTTTTAATAATTATTTTTAAAACATAATAATGTGGTAATGATACTATTTGTTAGTAAAGATAATAATAGTATATTTGCATTGGAAATAGATATAACGAAGGGAACGGAATCGTTCCCTTCTTCTTTTATTATGAGTCAAGATATAAGCACCGGCACACAGTCAATAGAAGCATTAATAGCGAGGTTGCTATTAGAAACAGCAGATATTTTTTTGGTTTCTGTAAACATTAAGCCAACAAATAATATCAAAGTATTTTTAGATGCAGATAGCGGTTTAAACATTGATAAATGTGTAAAAATAAACCGTGCCATGTACCGTACTATTGAGGAAGAAGGCTGGTACCCAGATGGTAATTTCTCTTTGGAAGTATCTAGTCCTGGTATTGATGAACCTTTAAAATTGGTACGCCAATACAAAAAAAATATTGGTAGAAATATAGAAGTAACTTTTTTAGACGATACAAAAACAGAAGGAAAGCTGATTGAAGTTACAGATAAGGAGATTAAATTAGAATATATAGAAGGCAAAAATAAAAAAGCAGTTACCATTATTAAAGACATATTGTTGAGTGATATCAAACAAACAATAGTATTAATAGTATTTTAATTAATTAACAAAAACATCGCTGCGGGCAGGGATGTAAAAGTGGGGTTGATAAGTTTATGGCACGTATTAATTTAATTGATTCCTTCCAGGAATTTAAAGAGGCTGAAAACATTGATCGTCCAACGTTGATGAAAGTGATGGAGGATGTTTTTAAAACATTAATCCGTAAAAAGTACGGCAGCGACGACCAGTTTGATGTAATTGTAAATGACCAGAAAGGTGATTTGGAAATCTTTCGCAGGCGTACAATTGTCGATGACGGCGATATTTACAACACTTTAACTGAAATTGAATACAGCGACGCTATTAAAATAGAACCGGATTATGCGGTTGGCGAAGAGCTATATGAAGAAGTAGATATTCAAAAAGAATTTGGGCGAAGGGCAATTTTGGCAGGCAAACAAACATTGGCTAGCCGTATAAACGACCTGAAGAAAAATTTGCTTATAAAAAAGTACGAAGATCGTGTTGGCGACATCGTAAGTGGCGAAGTTTACCAGGTTTGGAAAAAAGAAGTTTTATTGCTGGATGAAGAAGGTAATGAAATGATTTTACCAAAATCTGAACAGATACCGTCTGATTATTTTAAAAAAGGTGAAAATGTAAGAGGCGTAGTTAAAAAAGTAGAATTAAAAAATAGCCAGGCAATTATAGTAGTTTCAAGGACTAGTTCTACTTTTCTTGAAAAATTATTAGAAATAGAAGTGCCGGAAATATTTGATGGATTGATTGTTGTAAAGAAGATTGTAAGGGACCCGGGCGAGAGGGCCAAGATTGCAGTAGAAAGTTTTGATGACAGGATTGACCCGGTTGGTGCGTGCGTAGGTATGAAGGGAAGCCGCATACATGGGATTGTGAGGGAATTAAAAAATGAAAATATTGATGTTATCAACTGGACGAGCAATATTCAGTTATTGATACAACGATCTTTAACGCCGGCTAAAATTACCAGCATCGATATTAATGAAGAAAAAAAGCATGCCACTGTGTTCTTAAAACCTGACCAGGTTTCATTAGCAATCGGAAGACGTGGCGTAAACATAAAATTGGCTTGCGAATTGACGGGTTATGAAATAGATGTTTTCCGGGATAACGAAGGCGAAGTTGACGAATTTGATATTGACCTGGAAGAATTTAGCGATGAAATTGAACCATGGGTAATTGAAGCACTCAAAAAAGTTGGTTGCGATACCGCTCGCTCGGTACTTGATTTAACTGCCGAAGAATTAGAGCGCAGGACAGACCTTGAAAAAGAAACCATCGCCGATGTAATGAGGATACTAAAAGAAGAATTTGAGAAAGAGTAATGTGATGAAAATAAATACTAACTTAAAAAGAAAACTTACGCCTATGCATTAAAAGTTATAGGCACATAAAACACGAATGTCAGAAGTAGTAACAAATACACCAAGATTAATGGCTGCGGCCAAAGAGTTTAATATAGGCAAAGAAACCTTAGTTGAATTTCTTGAATCTAAAGGATTTAGCAGAAATGACTTAAATCCAACAGTAAAACTCACGGAACAGATGTACCGCGTGCTTCAGTCTGAATTTCAGCAAGATAAAGTAGCTAAGGAAAAGGCACAAAAGATTGAATTATCTAAAGGTGCCGGCGTTACTGAACCTAAAAGGAAAAGAGACGAAGAAGACCTTTCTTTTAAAAGAAAAGATGCAGCTTTGGTAGCACCGCTCCCACAAGTAGAAAAACCTGCGGATGTGAAAGTTGTGGCAGAAAAACAAGTGGAAGTGCCAGCACCCGTTGCCCCATTCGCACCGCTAGAAATACCAGTTGAAAAGCCGGCAGCAGAACCTTTAAAGGTGCCCGAAGCGC
>JAYVUJ010000109.1:0-3459 GCA_043788035.1 Ferruginibacter sp.
CAACGTAAAGAGGTAAAGGATTTTATAGCCTATTTACGGCTGGTTGTAAATCCGCAGGATGAAGAAGCATTAAAAAGAATAGTGAATTACCCCACTCGTGGCATTGGCAAAACTAGTATGGACAGGGCGGTTTTATCTGCCAACGAAAATAGTATTACGCTTTGGGAAGTGTTGACCAGCGCAGCTTCTTTTGGTTATAAGGCAGGCACACTGGAAGCCATCAACAATTTTGTGTTGATGATAAGAATGTTCCAGAGCGAACTGCTGAAAAAAAATGCGTACGACCTTGCAATTATTGTGGGCAAAAGTACCGGCATTGTAAAAGAATTATTTAATGATAAAACTACTGAAGGCTTAGCAAGGTATGAGAATACGCAGGAATTGCTTAACTCAATAAAGGAGTTTACCGAAACACCCATGAACGAAGAGGATGGCGAAGTAGGCGATAAAAGCCTGGGAAGCTACCTGCAGCAAATTACTTTACTAACCGATACAGACAATGATAAAGAAGATGCAGACAGCGTAAAGCTAATGACCATTCATGCGGCCAAAGGGCTGGAGTTTAGCTGCGTTTTTGTTGGCGGGTTAGAGGAAACCCTATTTCCCAATGCGATGAGCATTAATACCCGTGAAGAACTGGAAGAAGAACGCAGGTTATTTTACGTAGCGGTAACCAGGGCAAAAAAGAAGCTTTGGCTTACTTACGCGAACGCCCGTTATCGTTTTGGGCAGCTGCAGCAAAATGAGCCAAGCCGATTTATTGATGAAATGCCCGGCGATTTTATAGATAAAAGCTTTGCCGGCGGTGGAATACGCAACCAGGGCGGGCATAATAATAATTGGGGCGGCAGCTCTTTCGATAAGACTGGTGCCAACAGTGGTAGTTACAAAACCCATGAAAACCCTTTTAAAAAGGAAGAAAAAAGCAAACCGGCTTACCTGATACCTACAAGGCCGCAAAATAAAGAACATACGCCCACAGCAGATTTTGCAGCAAGCGATACTAGTAATTTAAAGCCCGGGCAAAAAGTAGAACATCAAAAGTTTGGGTTTGGCGATGTTACAAAAATGGAAGGCGCGGCACACAACCCAATAGCAACGGTTCAATTTGAATTAAATGGAGAAAAGAAGATAATGTTGAATTACGCTAAGTTGAGGATATTGGAATAAGTATTGAGTACTTTAGTATTAAGTATTAAGATAATACACTTCCTAGTGAAGTGTTTCTATTAGCACGAATACCGCAGTTGCGTAGGTTCTATCTTTATACTAAATACTTTATACTACATACTATGCTTTCGATTTTGGAAATTATTACACCCATCACAGGTTTCCATCGGTAGAAACAAGCCTTTATTCTGCAATATGGTTACCTTTGTATCGAATTTTTTAAATACATTTTTTTATGATCAAGACAGGCAATCCCGTTATAAGCATTTATACAGAAATGACTCCAAACCCGGAGACTATGAAATTTGTTGCTAATAAATTATTATACCCAGGCAAAAGCATCGATTTTCAAGATGAGACTACCGCTGCCCCATCGCCCTTAGCGCAAGAACTTTTTACATTCCCTTTTATTAAATCTGTTTTTATAGCCAGCAATTTTGTTACGCTAACAAAAACTTTTGATACAGAAGATTGGCAGGATGTTATACCCGCTATTAAATTATTTTTAAAAGATTATTTGGAAGAAGGCAAAGCCGTTGTAAATGACGAAGCAGTTGCTAATATGAAAAGCGAAAGCAGTAATGAGGTAAGTGCAGATGATGATGATGTGGTGAAACGCATTAAAGAATTACTGGAAAATTATGTAAAGCCAGCCGTTGAAATGGATGGCGGTGCTATACAGTTTAAAAGTTACGAAGATGGAAAAGTTAACCTGATGCTACAAGGCAGTTGTAGTGGTTGCCCAAGCAGCATGATTACTTTAAAAGCGGGCATTGAAGGCATGATGAAACGCATGATACCAGAAGTGAGGGAAGTAGTAGCAGAAGCTGAATAATACTTTACCTTAAGGGTAATAGAATCTTCCCAAAAATAATATTTTAAGGCACCCAAAAATAGGGTGCTTTTTTATTTGGCATACCACCTGGCCCAGGCTATTAATACGAATTGTAAGGGAAAAAGCCGCACCCATGCAAGCCATACCGGAACACATAAACTTAGGCTTATGCAGCCACCTTTTTGTATCATGTAAATATGCGCGGGGATAAATAATATTAGCAACACAACAATGCCAAATGAGCCAGCTTTTCGTGTTGCAGGCAAAAATAACAGGCAGGCAAAAAATATTTCGCCAAACCCAGCTACCATATTTATTATATCCGGAAAGGGAAAGTACGGAGGGACAAGGGCGAGGTATGATAATGGGTGTACAAAATGATTGATGCCCGCTATTACATAAAACGTTGCCATTATTAGTAAACTTACTTTCTTTGCCATGGTGTTATTTTACGAGTTGCCTTTGGGTTTCAAGATAATGTTATAAATTGATCATCTTAACAACAAGGATGACAATTACAGAGATTTACCAGCAGTTTATTATTGACATAACAAATACCACCTGGTACGAATATGTAGCGGTAATTACGGGTATTGCGAGCGTTTGGTTTAGCCGTAAAGAAAATATCCTTGTTTATCCCGTAGGCTTGATAAGCACTATTATTTTTATTTATTTAAGTTTTAAAGGCAGTTTATTGGGTGAGGCTACTGTAAATATTTATTATACTATTATGAGCATATATGGTTGGTTTTTATGGGCTAAAAAAGATCAGCAACATCATCACGTGGTACATATAGCCAGTGCTTCTAAAAAGGAATGGGTACAGCACCTTGCTTTTTTTGCTATTTTTTATGTGGCTATTTTTTATGCGCTTAGTTATTTAAAAAGAGATTTTGCACCAGGTGCCATACCCTGGGCAGATGCGTTTGCAAGCGCTACTGCTTTTACGGGCATGTGGCTAATGACAAAGAAAAAAATAGAAAGCTGGTATTGGTGGATCGCTACTAATTTCGCTTCCATACCATTATACTTTGTTAAGCATTATGTTTTTACAAGTTTTTCTTACCTGGTACTTTTAATTATGGCTTTTGCAGGCTTATTTGAGTGGATGAAAAGAAAACAACTGAGGCAATAAATTGTATTTAAAAAAATCTACTTAACAATAGTAAAAATTATGGACGACTCGTTTGAAATACCAGTTAATTTAAATGGATCCGAACACTCTTTTAGCGCAAGGCTTGTACCATTTGGCTATGTACACAAAATTTTAGTGGATGTATACGGAGAACAAATTTATTTTGAACCCGATGAAGAAGGCGCTTATAGGGCAGTTACAGATATTGCCACTCTCGATAAAAATAACAATGTTAGCGTCGAATTGCTCAGGGAAATAGCTTTGACCATTCAAAATGCAAGAAGCTGATAACATTTTTACTATCCAGCATAAAGCTATC
>JAYVUJ010000110.1:0-6762 GCA_043788035.1 Ferruginibacter sp.
GCATCGGAGAATCACCCTGGCGCAGGACTCTGTCCTGTTTACCATTGTTACTGCAGTTGCGATAGGATAAAGGCTACAAAAAATGAAAAGTCATTGCTGCCGTTTTTAGCCCTTGTTGGTGTTCACTACATAACTATAATGTTGTAACTAATACCGTATGCCGCCGTTGTGTGTTTTTTACCAACATCAGCCTGGCGCAGGACCCTGCTTCCATGGTTGGTATATTTAAATTCTCCCAATTGCGCAGGTGTGTACCAGGCGCAGGAATAAGGGGGTGGTTTTGTGCATGGGCTTCCTGTGCCGGCGCCGTTACTGCTGTTGCGTTTGGAATAATAACATAAAAATATAAAGTACATAGCCACCGTTTATAAAAATCCGATGGCTTTTTTATTATATAGCATGAGCCTGTTTAACTTTAAAATCCCTGAGAGCCATACCATCATGTCATCCTGTTATAGTTCCCTTACCCAAATATTGCGGTAACTAATTGGTTCGCTTTTATCGCCATGCGCCTGCAGCTTAATTGGTTCCGGGCCATGCTTGTGGTAAGCAGGTGCGCCAATATATGGAGTATCGCCAATCAATGAAAAATTGTTTTGTACCAGCACGCCATTATGAAATACAGTAACCCTTGCGGCAGACTTTAACGTACTGTCTTCATTAAACCTTGGTGCAGTCCACACTACATCGTATTGTTGCCATTCGCCTGGCTTGCGCGAAGCATTAGCTAGCGGTACCGATTGCTTGTAGATGCTTCCTACCTGTCCGTTAGTGTAAGTTTCATTTTTGTAATTGTCCAGCACCTGCAACTCATAACCACCGGCGCCCCATGGCAGTGCGGCTAAAAAAATACCACTGTTGCCACGTGCTTGCCCGCTTCCGGTAATGTTGCTTGGTATGCGGTATTCTATGTGCAATTGAAAATCTGTAAAAGACCTTTTAGTTTGTATATCGCCTGCGTTTTTAACTACTGTAATGGCGTTGTCTGCAACCGTCCAAGTAGCTTTTGAAGTGGCATCTTCTGCAGATACCCATTGGTCTAGGTTTTTGCCATCAAACAAAATTACCGCATCAGATGGAGGCAGGCCAATAGTGGCCGCAGGGGTTACTATTTTTGGCACTGGCGTATAAAATTCAGTGTCCTCTGGTTTAGGGCTTTGCGCATTGGCAGTAACAAAAATACCCGCCATCATGGTGCTTAATAAAAAGAAATGTTTCATGTTTTATTTTTTATTTGATCTATTTATTCTTAATAATTTAATTTGTCAGTATAACATTTGTAATTATGGTTGGATGTTTTTTAATTTACGTATTGCCCTGTGTTGCCCAGCTTATATTTTTTCTAAATTTAAGTAGAATTTGTAAAGGCTCCATTCTTTTTATAATTGAGCAATATCAATTTTTCTATAATAATTGCTGCTCCTTTGGATTTCACCAATATTTTTCCTTTTAAAATGATAAGGCTTTCGCTTTCATTGACTGATCACGATACGCTTGTTTAAGTTATTGACATCAGCGCAAGGCTTTAGCTTTTTCAGACGTTTTAAAAATGGGATAAACAAAATAAAAGAACAGCTAAGCCATCATCAAATGGACTTTCAGTCCTAGATTCAACCTAAGGGTTTTCAATCATAGCATTCGACTGGCGATAAAACGTTAGGTCAAGTTATTGACGCAACGCTTTAACTTCTACAAACGTTTTAAATAATTGGATAAACAAAATAAAACAGCGGATAAAGCTCTACATTGACTTCCAGTTTTACATCTACCTATGTTTTTTAAACCCATAGTATGTTAGTTTTATTTTGTTAGTACAACCTAATTCAAATAAACAATATTACTTTATCTTTACGATAACAAAAATTTTCTCTAAAATATGGTTAAGCGGATACTTGTTTATGATGACGATGCGGATATTTTAGAAGTTTGTGCAACTATTTTACGCATGAAAGGCTATGATGTTTTATGCCGGGATAATTGTAAGGTTATTCTTACAGATATTGAGATGTATGCCCCCGATGTAATTTTGATGGATAACTGGCTGCCAGATATTGGCGGCGTTAAAGCGGTTCAATTAATAAAAGGTACCTCAGCGTTTAAACATATACCCGTTATTTTTTTTAGCGCTAACAGCCATGTTGAAGAACTTGCAAAAGAAGCTGGTGCAGATTTTATGTTGAAAAAACCATTTGACCTTAGTGAATTGCAGCAAGTTATTAGTACTGCTATTTTACAAAATGTTAGCTAAAGATTGTGTAGGTTATTTAGGAAAATAACAATTTTACTATCAATAAAAATACCCTAAACTTTCTTTGGGCTTTGGCACCTGAATGACATAGGCACATCCAGTATAATTAAGGCTTAATTTTATTAAAGTGTTTTTTTGAGCCTCTTCGCCCATTAATGCCGTGTCGATTGTAAAGCAGCTGTTGCAGTATTGATTTATGTGGTAATCCCTTTTCCGGCTTATTGTTTACAAGTAAAATCACTGGTGGTAAAATATGCAGCAAGCCTAACACTTCCTTTTTTAAAAAAATAGGTAATGGTTTTATAAAAAGATGGTGTTATACTAGAATAAAACTTACTCTACAAACAGTAATAATTGTGAACTATTTACGAAATATATACCATTTGCTTTGTAAGCATACTAAATGATGTACTGATTGATTGAAGTAACTCGTAACCCTTACATAGCTTAATTGAAGTGCACTGCTCATGTAATTTATCAGGTAAAAAATAGGTATAAAAATGTACCCAATTTTTGAAGTAAAGTGTATAAATCAAAAAATATCTTGGTTAGAACTTTGATAAATTTCATACCAATCCTGATTATTGAGCTCAATTGAAAATGCGGCCACAATATTTGCGATGCGTGGTTCGTTGGTAGTGCCTATTAAAGGCAAAGCACCTAATTTTATAAGCCAGGCAACGGCAATAGATTCTATATTGGTATTGTATTTTTTAGCCATCTCATGAAGCTTTGCACGTACCCTAACCGCCAATTCATCTGTGCCATTTTCTATTCTGCCAGATGCAAGCGGAGAAGCCGCAAGCGGGCGCATATAACGTTGTTTAATATAGTCTACCTGCCCATTATCTAGTGCTGTTGTATTTAGCAGGTTTAGCTCCACGTGGTTTGTAACAATAGGTACACGTAAAAAAGCGGCTAGTAGCTGGTGCTGAAAAACAGAACAATCTGCAACGCCAATATTTTTAACTTTGCCCGAGCTCTTTAATTTTTCCAATGCCAGGGCGGTCTCTTCCAGGTTCGAAATAGGATCGAGGCTGTTTAACAAAAAAATATCAATATAATCTGTATGTAGGTTGCGCAGCGAATTTTCTACACTTTCAGTAATGTGCTTTGCAGAAGTGTCTATGTACTTTACTTTAATATTTGGCCTGGTGCTATGGGGTATGTTTACGCCTGCTTTTGTAAAAAGCACTATATCTTCTCTTTTAAATGATTTTTGCGCCAATAATTTGCCAAATGATTCTTCGCATTGGTAACCGCCATAAATATCCGCATGGTCAAAAGTATTTATGCCTAACTCAAGACAGTAATTAACAATTTTTTCCATGGCAACAGCGCTGGTTTCGCTATTATCTTCCCATTTCCAAAAACTATAAATGGCCGGAGAAACTTTAGGGCCAGCATCGCTTAAATATATTTTTTCCATCATTATAGCAAATTACTTCATTAGACAATAAACTTTTTAAAGAAGTTTATTTGTAGGAATATTTAACTTATTTAAAGTAGTTGACATTGCAAAAAGACCTGATAAGTAATTACCTGTTTATCCAATTAAATTCATATTCAAGGGGAGCTTTTATGCTACGCCCTGCTACCTTTCTAAACCTGTCAGGAAGCGCCATTAAATAATCGCGGGCTTTTTCGCCACGTTCATCCAGGCTGGTAATATTCCCTACATTCCATTCTATTAAAAGCGAGTCGAGTATGTTAGTATAATCCCAGCTGGTATAAACGCCAAGGCGCTGGGCAGCATCGCTAAAGTGAGAAAAGGTGGTACCAATGCTTTCGCCGGCCTGGCGTAAAAAGTGAGCAGGCATAACTATTTTCTTGCGCATCATATCTTCAAAAGCAATCATCATTTCGCTGGCGTCCAATTCAAATATACTTGCAACAAAACTTTTGTAAGCTTTTGCATGCCTTGCCTCATCGGATGCTATTACGCCGCAAATTTTAGAGAGTTGCAGGCTGCCATGTTTTTTTGCCAGTGAGGCAGTGCGCCGGTGCGAAATGTTGGTAGCTAATTCCTGAAAAGAAGTGTACACAAAATTTTTGTAAGGGTCGTTTGCAGTGCCTATTTCAAAGCCATCTGCAATTAAATACTGTGTGCTTATTTCCATTTGGCGCATGTTTACACGGCCCGATAAATAAAGGTATTTATTTAACAAATCTCCATGGCGGTTTTCTTCTGCAGTCCACATACGTACCCATTTTCCCCAGCCCTGTGGAGATTCATTGGTTATGCCTTCTACCTGCATCAGCCAGCTTTCGTAGGTGGGCAGGGCTTCTTCAGTAATTACATCGCCTACCAATACTGCTAAGTAATCGTAGGGCAGTTCCCTGCACTGTTCCTGTAATTCTTTTATTTGGGCAGCAAAATTTTCAGATGAACTGTCTGGAAGAAAATCTGTAGGCTGCCAGTTGGCATCAATTTTCTTCAAGTATTCATCAATGATACAGTCAATGTTTTTTGCTAAAAAACTCATTACCTCTAACCTGGTATGCTTAATCTTTGTCATCATGTTTTTCAGAATTATTGAAGCCAAACAATGTGGTAATCCTATCCACATTTGTAAAATTAAAGGTACGTTTATTTAAATAAATCCTTTTACAGCTGAGTAGCTCACATAGTAATAACATTGCCAATATTAAAATGTTTATAGAAATTGTATAATACGATAGTAATGTAAACATTATTAAATTAGCAAATGTTGTTAAATGCCATATTTTCTTTTAATATCCCTGTCATTTTCCCTTTCTTTGATGGTTTCTCTTTTATCGAATATTTTTTTGCCTTTGCCTAAACCAATCTCCATCTTAAAAATGCCTTTATCTGTCAAAAATATTTTTAATGGAATGATAGAGTAGCCTTTTTCTTTAGTCTTAGCCTCCCATTTTCGCAGTTCTCTTTTGTTGAGCAACAATTTACGTTCCTGCAAGGGTGGATGGTTATTGTATGTGCCAAAACTATATTCGGAAATATATAAACTCTTTACATACAATTCCCCTTTATCAAAGTAGCAGTAGCTATCATTAAAGCTGGCTTTACCACTACGCAGGCTTTTTATTTCGGTACCTGCAAGCACAAGTCCGGCAATATATTTATCTTCAAAAAAATATTCGTGGTATGCTTTGCGGTTACTTATTTCCAATCGCTTTTTTTGCAAAAGTAGTGATAATCAGTAAATATAATAACTTAAAATAGCCTTTTTGTATTATAAAGCTATCTGTTTAGCTGATAAAATGTTTCCGGCTTTACTCGGGATTAGGATGTTCTTTATGGCTTGGGTATTGTACAATTTATGGATAGCTTGGTGTTTAATAAGGCCTCTGTTTGCAATTACCCTTACTATACCAGAGATAGCTGGGCGGAAAGTTTCTTCATAAAATTATAACGCAGCTAATTTTTTATTTACCTATAAATTGCTTCTTTTTACAAAAAATCATCACTATGAATATTCTTAAAAAAACAGTACTTATTGCAGCGCTTTTATACATGCCCTTTACAAGTATGGCCTGGGGCGTTTTAGGCCATCGTATTGTAGCACAAATTGCGGAAAGTAACCTTACGCCCGCAGCAAAGGCTGCTGTAAATAAAATTCTCGGCACAGAAAGCATGGCAATATCAAGTAACTGGGCAGATTTTATAAAGAGCGATAGTAATTTTGCTTATTTATCAACATGGCATTATGTTAACCTTAAAGCGGGCATGACGATAGCTGAGGTAAATGATTTTCTGGATAAGGATACCGCTGTGGATGCTTACACCAAAGTAAATTTTTGTATAAAACAATTAAAAAATAAAAAATTATCTGCGGATAATAAAGTGTTTTACCTGCGGCTGCTGATTCATATAATTGGGGATATCCATCAGCCCATGCATGTGGGCAAGCTGGATGACCAGGGAGGCAATAAAATAAAAGTAACCTGGTTTGGCACTCCTTCAAACCTGCACCGCGTATGGGATGAACAACTAATTAATTTTCAGCAATTAAGTTATACTGAATACGTTAACGCCATTAACCATACTACACCATTACAAAGAAATACATGGCAAAAGCAAAATTTAAAAGATTGGATAGGCGATTCTTATTTGGCTTCGCAAAAAGTATATCCATCCGTGCAGCAGGATGATAAACTAGGTTATGAATACAATTTTAAATTTATAGCCCTGGTTAATAGCCAACTTGTAAAAGGTGGGGTACACCTGGCAGGGCTGCTGAATGAAATTTATAAGTAAATAAGTATGGCAGTATTATTAACCTATGCGGTTAAGTTAAAGGGTATTGTGTTTTTGTGTCAGGTAAATATGAAGGTTGGCTTTCGGACAAATTCTGCATTTACAGGCATTCTATTTAAACAAAAAACCCGTTTAATCTGTCACGATTGAACGGGTTTTCTGTTAGTGATTATTAAATATTATTTCCAAACTGCCCACTTGCTTGGTGCAGCCCAATTATTATCTGCACCAATTGCACCTCTATAAACAACTTTGGTAAAAAAATCCGAGTAAT
>JAYVUJ010000111.1:0-3440 GCA_043788035.1 Ferruginibacter sp.
CTCCATTCCACATTTTATTAAAATTAACGTAGTGGAATCTATCACAAAAACTGATATTGCATATGAGGCTGAGCAAATGGTTTCAAAAAATGCTGCCGTTATCACTGACGGAAAAACGAGCTATAGAGTATTGGACAATATTGCTAAAAAACATAAGGCAGTACTTGTAAAAAATAAGACACAAGTTTTTAAAATATTCCCATGGGTGCATATTGCAATTAGCCATGTAAAAAGAAAATACTAGGCTTGCATCATAGTGTAAAAGATACCTACATGCAAAATTATCTAAACGAATTTGGTTATAAATTTAATAGAAGAAAACATGGTAAAAAGTTATTTCATAGCTTCCTAAACGTGGCAACTTCTTTTTCATGGTATGCTCCATGCACCTAAAAGCGGATAGTCACTAATTATGCGTTATAAGTGATAGGTCTATTTTAGTTGTTGGCCATTATTTGCAGCCTGTGCCCTTTCGGCTTAGTGTAACCTTAAGGCGGGCATACGCCACTCCAAAAAGCAGGAGGTAGCGAATTGAGGAAGAGTACCACATAGGTATGCCGTTGAAAGGAGTGACACAACAATGCTGCCCATAGCTGCTGTATTTGCCCGGCCAATAATACTGCAAAGCAAATTATTGGCCGGGATTGTGAGGGGCTTCAAAAAAGAAAGCCCGTTACTTTTGGCAACGGGCTTTCTTTTTCGTGTTATATTATTCACCAGCAATTACTTGCTTTTTGTTCCTTTGCTTTCCTGGGGCTATACCATCCATCTGTACAATAGCCGGATAAAATTTGCCGAGTATATCAATAAGGTTTGTTTGGCTTTGCATTACTTCATTAATATCTTTATAAGCAAAAGGCGCATCAGCTAATCCGCCGCCAATAAGCTTAACGCCATGTTCTTTTAATTCCTTTTGCAAGGCTTCATGAGTGATGTTTACCAGTGCTTTGCTACGGCTCATTTTTCTACCAGCTCCATGGCTTGCCGAGTTTAATGAAGCCATTTCGCCTTTGCCTTTTACAATAAAGCCGGGTGCCGTCATGCTACCGGGGATGATGCCTAACACATTTTTACCTGCTGGCGTAGCACCTTTACGATGAACGATAACTTCTTTGCCCTCGTACATTTCGTTCCATGCAAAGTTGTGGTGGTTCTCTACAACGGCAATGGGTTTTTCGCCAATGGCTTTCGCAATTTTAGCATGGATGGTATGGTGGCAGGCGCTTGCATAATCGCCGGCTAAATTCATTGCCAGCCAGTATTCTATCCCCTCTTCGCTATCAAGGCCAAGCCATGCTAAATGTCTTGCTTCTTAAGGAAGCACTGTTTTTTGCATGGCGATTTGGGTGTTATGGTTGGCTATGTTTGCGCCTATGCCACGGCTGCCGCTATGGCTTAATAAACCAACATAAGTACCTAGCGCTAAACCCATGGGGTTATCGGCATCCGTAATTTCTACCTGACCAAATTCAACAAAATGGTTGCCGCTGCCGGAAGTGCCTAATTGTTTTAAAGCCTTATGTTGCAGCCCGTGCAAAAAATTTATTTCGCTATATCCTTTTCTATCTAGTACTTTGTTATCGGTGCTGATGGTAAATTGTAGTCCGGCTCCAAATAATGTATTGGCTACCAGTTCCCTTTGAAAATACGCTTCCCTTTTTTTCCATTCACCTGCGTTGATAGCAAATATGCTAAGGCACATACGGCAGCCAATATCAACACCCACAGCGTATGGTATGATGGCATTATTTGTAGCCAGCACGCCACCTATTGGCAAGCCGTAGCCCTGGTGTGCATCGGGCATTAAAGCGCCTGCAACGGTTATAGGTAGCTTGGCTGCTATAGCCATTTGTGCCAAAACCCCATCTTCAATATGCTTTGCGCCGAATATATTATAGTTAATACCGGTTTTATTCAAAGGTGTTTCTTCTGCTCCGGCTTCCTCTGCAGGCTCCATTAGTTTTTCAGCAATTTTGCCCAATATTTTATCTGCCAGATAATTTTTAAGGAGCTGCCAATACAGCTTTCAATATTTATAAAGCGCTTTGTTCTGTATGATGTTTAAAGTGCGTACACATAATATGCATTGCTACACTTACCACCGGCCCTTCATCGTAGCCAATAGCACGGATTTGTTTTCCGGTTAATTTTAGCTTGCTCATTTTTTTTTATTTCATTTATTTAATACCTTAATTTTCTACTTAAATTTTGTAGATTGTTAATATTATTTCTTACTTATGAAACAATCAGTGCCGAAACAATTTAAAAGGCTTTCTGCCGAATACTTTGCTGAAAAAGCAAAGCAGGCAAAGGGTACCAATAAACTGCTGGTTGCACTTGAAATGAGCAACTACATCCGTAAAGCCCGTCATAATGGGTTATCTTTTGAAGAACTTAAAATTACTCGGTTTTAAATTTGCAACCGTAAAATTTTACCCTATTTAAACCGGATTATTACACATTTACTGCTTCCGTTGGTTGTGAATATCATTGTATTTTTTCGATTTTTCTACTGCCTTTACTGATTATCCAGCCTTGGCTCCAAAAGTTTTTGGCTTTAACCTTGAACTTAAATACTAATCGCTGGAACTTGAAAAAGTCGGTTTAGATAAGGGGATAGCCATAACTGTTACCAATATCCTCAAATCGTTTCTTCACGAAAAAGATAACGTAGTGGTTTACATCTGCGACAACAATGACAGGCGTGAAAAAGCCCGCTTTCACAAATTTACCAATTGGTTTAAAATGTACAACGATGGCAGCATTATGCAACTCCGTGGTGTTAGCCGGGCCGGCAATACTAATATACTTAATGCGCTCCTGATTTTAAAGGATAATCCTTTACTCAACGAATTTATTGACGCTTATGAAATAATTACCGGCATTTTTGCAAAGCCGGATGATGACGAATTGGAAGGTATTATGAATGATGATGGTTGGTGATTTTAATTTACTTAAAACATCCGGCACCAAAATGATACCGGATCTTATCATTAGCCACTTTTAGCCGCTGGTACAAAAATCTGCTTCAACTGTTCAATCAATGCGCCATTGCCACTTACGCTGCTATTGCTGATTTTGTCGGCAATCTTTTCCACGTATTCCATTTCTTTCAATTTCCCCAACATGGTATTGTTTTCCATCAATTTGGCAGTGTTCAATAAGCTTCTGGTGCTGGCGGTTTCCTCTCTGCGCATAATGCTGTTTGCCTATGCATTTTTTGCTGCCACCAACACTTTATTCATGATGTCTTTTACATCGCCTGGCCAAATAATGTCACGGATGCCGAAGCCATTTACTTCCACACCTACATTTTCAGCATTGCTTTTTACGGTTGCTAAAATAAATGGTGCGATGGTTTCTCGTTTCTCCAATAATTCATCAAAGCCAAAGCCTGCCACATACTCCCGCAATGCCAATTGTAACGCCGTATACAATTG
>JAYVUJ010000112.1:0-2254 GCA_043788035.1 Ferruginibacter sp.
GTGGTAAACTTTGACAGGGACGGCGATGGCGTTACCGTTGCCGATGATAAATGCCCTACTGTTGCAGGCCTTGCCAAATACAATGGCTGCCCCATACCAGATACCGATGGAAATGGCATAAACGATGAGGCCGACAGATGCCCTACCGTTGCTGGTACTGCATAATACAATGGCTGCCCTATACCAGATACCGATGGCGATGGCATAAACGATGAGACCGACAAGTGCCCTACCGTTGCTGGTATTGCAAAATACAATGGCTGCCCTATACCAGATACTGATGGAGATGGCGTAAATGATGAAGAAGACAAATGCCCAACCATTGCCGGACTAGCAAGCAACTAAGGCTGTCCCCTAATTGAAAAGGCGGTTAAGGATAAAATAAATGTTGCAGCGAAAAATATTTTCTTTGCAACGGGTAGCCCAAAGCTATTGGCAAAATCTTACATTTCGCTAGATGGCGTGGCAACCTTACTTAAAGCCGATCCTCTTTTAAAAATGGATATTGTTGGTTACACAGATAACACTGGCAAGCCAGAAAAAAACCTGATGCTGTCGCAGCAAAGGGCACAAGCGGTAAAGGTTTACCTGGTAAGCAAAGGCGTACCAGATGCCAGCCTGCTATCTACCGGCTATGGTATTGAAAAATCAGTAGCTGAAAATAAAACTGCTATTGGCCGTGCAAAGAATAGAAGGGTTGAATTGACGGTGCGGAATTATTGAGTGGAATTTTGATGTATAGGATTAGGTGTTAAATGATCAAACGCAAGCTGGTAAAGGCATTAAATAAAAAGTGCTAGAAAAATTAAACTTTGACCGTTAAGAAATCATCCGCCAGCTGGCAGATTGAGCCCGTACTAGTTAACAAATAATGCAGGGCAGGGACTGGCGGCGTCCGCCAGCTGGCGGATGATTTTAGGGCAACGTTTAATTTTTCAGCCTTTTTATTTTAAGCCTTTATTTTTTTATTACTTTTTTTTATCAGTTTAAAATCTTTCAAGGCAGTAGCATACAATCAAAAAAAATCCCGGCTTAGCCAGGATCTGTTATTAAAATTTGGTAGATAAACACTTTCAAAAAAATAAAATGCAAAAATGGCTTTTGCAATTATTACAACCCCATCCCGCCATCCATTTTTTGTTTCAAGCTTGTTAACGAAGGGTCTAATTTTATTGCATCGTCGCACATGGACTGCCCTTTTTCTTTTTGTCCTTTCTTTTGGAAACATAGCCCGGCCTGGTATAATGCCTTGCCATCCTTAGGGTCTGCCTCTAATAATTGTTGGCAATAAGCTAAAGATTTATCGTACATTTTTTGCGAAAAATAGGCTGCTGCTATGTCCCTTAAAATATCTTTATTGCCAGGTTTTTTGGAAAGTATACCTAATAGTAATTTTTCGCCTTTTTCAAACTCGCCACTGTAAATGTAGGCGTAGCCGAGGTTCTCATTAAAATCGTTACTTGCCGGGTAGCCACTTTGCTGCGCCCGCACAAAATATAGTTTTGATTTTTTAAAATCGTTAAGGGTATAATACAACAGCCCCAATTCGTACATCCAGCCATTTCGTGTAGTATCTAATTCAATGGCTTTAACGTAGTATGGAACAGCCTTGGTGTATAATTCCATATCAAGGTTACTACGCCCAATTGCGTAAGTTGCTTCTGCATCTTTTGGATTTTTTGCTATCACATTTTCAAGCCCTTTGATGGCGATGGCAAAATCTTCCGTTTTGTAACTGCTCATGGCAATTATCCTTTCGGCATTTTCGCAGCCGGTGCATTTATTGGCAAATTCAATTGCTTTAGGGTACTGGTTGTAATCGAAATAAAGCTGCATCAGTTCTTTTATGGCAGTTTTATTAGTGGGTTCCAACTCATATAATTTTGTAAAATGCCTTTTGGCCGCATCTGTTTTGCGCATCTCTAGATTTACATAGCCATCTTGTTCATAGGCTTCTTTATATTTCGGGTCAAAGTCAATAGCCTTATCAAAGTATTTGGCGGCTACTAAATAACGCTTCGCATCTTTTTCAGCAATGCCTTTTTGAAAATAAGCTTTTGCACTATCCGCATTTTGGGCCATAACAGCTGTAGCAAGGCTAATAAAAACGAGTAAGACGGATAAATTCTTCATGAATAAATTATTGTCAAAAATTATTCCACCATTAACGCAAAACTATACCAGCTAACGCAGGCAAGTGAATATTTATTTCATAGATTTCATTTTCTTTATCAACTAATTTTGTTTTAACCGC
>JAYVUJ010000113.1:0-4413 GCA_043788035.1 Ferruginibacter sp.
TAAACCCATCTCCATCAAATAAACCTAAATCGCTCAACTTCAAATGCGGTATCACCAAAAGCGCCATAAAAGATAAAGTCATAAAAGGCGCCGCTAATGTGGAGCCTAATTCTTCCTTTGCCATTTTATCAATTGCTGTGTAACTGGCAGCCACTTCATACCCATTGCTGTTGCTCATTAAACCGGCAACGGGTAAAGCCAATACCAATTCTTTGGCGGTGGCAGATGCAACTACACTTACGCCACCCTGCGCTTTAATTACAAGGTTTACAGCTTTGCAAATGCTTTCATCATCTACGCCAACAGCAATAATATTATGGCTGTCGTGCGCTACTGTGCTGGCTATTGCGCCTTGTTGTAAACCAAAGTTTTTAATAAAAGCTTTAGCGATAGGCGCATTTTTATACCTGTTAACCACTACAATTTTTAAAACATCATTTGCCACATCGGCAACAATATTCCCATCAATAATTTTAGGGGTAGCTTTTAGTTTGTTAGTGATGAGCTGCCCTTCCAATGCTTCTATAACTGCTATTTCCTTTTCGCCATTATCCGTAATAGCAAATTCTGCAACTATCTTTTCAGCACAATCAAATTGGTTGATTAGCCCGGAGGTTTCAGCTTTAATTAAAGAAATGCCTTTATCTGCCACCAGCATACCATCAATATAAGTTTGCAGGGTTTTAAATTTCACAAGGTCTTCAACAATAATAAAATCAGCATCGTCTCCTGCCCTTAAAAAACCTACCGGCATCTTATAATGTAAAATAGGGTTAATGCAGGCTGCCTGCAATACCTTAAATACATCTATTCCTTTAGCAATAGCACGTTCGCAAAGTAAATTTATATGCCCTTCTACCAAGCTATCCGGATGTTTGTCGTCGCTGCAAAACATCATGTTATCGCTATGGCGGTGCAGTAAATCAATTAAGGCTTCAAAATTTTTAGCGGCGCTGCCTTCCCTTATTAAAATCTTCATGCCGTACTGCAGTTTGTCCAATGCTTCTTCAGCGGTAAAGCATTCATGGTCGGTGCTTATGCCCGCTGCTATGTATTTTTTTGCGTCTTCTCCCCTAAGCCCTGGAGCATGCCCATCAACTGGCTTTTTATATTTTTTTGCCGCGGCAATTTTTTGTATCACTTCATCATCGCCCTGCAGCACACCAGGAACATTCATCATCTCGCTTAAATACAATATTTCCACTTTTTGCAGCAATGCATCAATATCGGCAACATGTAAGGCAGCTCCAGCAGTTTCAAAAATAGTGGCGGGCACACAACTGGGCGCACCAAAATTAAATTTAAATGGTACTGTTTTTCCATTGGCAATCATAAACTCAACGCCTGCCATGCCGCATACGTTGGCTATTTCATGCGGGTCGCTAATGGTAGCTACCGTGCCATGTACTACTGCCAAACGGGCAAATTCGCTGGGTAAAAGCATTGAACTTTCAATATGCACATGGCTATCTATAAAGCCCGGCAAAATAAATTTTTCAGTGCTTTTTTCGGACCCAATCTTGGTTACTGATTTTATTTTTCCTTTAACTACCAGTACTTCCCCATAAAAAATTTCTTTATTGATTATACCTACCACGTTGCCTTTAATTGAAAATTGCATATTATTATAATTGTATGCTGGGTTGAAAATTTGCCCCCAAAATTAAGCATAACCTGTTTACTTTAATTGGCACCTACCTAATGCCCTCGTTAAAGGGTGGTTGCCGCTTATCAAAATTGTTTTTGGTGGCATAATTTTAGTATATCTTCCCTTAAAAATTCATCACATCAATCTTAATAAAAACAAAACATGAAACAATTCAAATTGAGCTTATTGGCTTTAACCATTTTGGTAAGCGTACAAACAACCAAGGCGCAAACGGTAGATGAAATAGTAAATAAAAATATTACTGCCATGGGTGGTAAAGAGAAACTGGCAACCTTAAAAACTGTACGTATGGAGGGCCTATTGAATACCCAGGGCACAGATGTAAATTTGGTAATAACAAGGTCTACTTTTGTTGGGCAACGCATTGATATATCGGTAATGGGCATGGATGGCTACCAGATTAATACACCAACTACAGGCTGGAATTATATGCCTTTTATGGGCCAAAAATCACCCGAGGTAATGAAAGACGACCAGATACAGGCAGGCACTGCGGTGCTTGATTTACAAGGTAATTTGTTCAACTACAAAGAAAAAGGCACCATATTAGAATTTTTAGGAAAGGAAAAAGTTGATACCGCAAATTGTTATAAGTTGAAAGCAACATTAAAAGGCGGTAAAGTAATTACCTATTTTATTGATATTACAACCAATTATGTTGTAAAAACAGTAAACACTCAAAATTTAAATGGCGAAGAAAAAGAAGTTGCCAGTATTTTTTCAAACTATAAGCCAACTGCGGATGGATATATTTTCCCCTGGACAAACTTCACAATTCAGGGACAAATAGATTTTTCTAAAATAGAAGCGAATGTTCCAGTAGATGAAAAAATTTTTACTGCTAATTGAGTTGTAGTAAATCCCTGCACATAAGTTAAGTCCTTTCTTCTTTTTTTGAGAGGGTTAGGGCGAGGTAGCGAAAAACATATAAATCCTTAACTCAACGCCTTGCTAAATTAAACAAAAACTATTTTTTAATCTAAGCAGGTTTTATTTAATGTTATAAATACAAGTTAAATACATTTTTGCTTAAAAACTTTCTAACTAAAACACCAAAATTCAAGATTATTATTATTGTAATCATTCATACCTTTGCAATGTTTTTAAAAAATCAATAAATCACCTTTATTATGAGTACAGTAAAAGTTGCCATCAACGGTTTTGGACGCATTGGCCGTTTGGTGTTTCGTCAAATTTATAACATGCAAGGAATTGATGTTGTTGCCATTAATGATCTGACTAGTCCTGCAGTTTTGGCGCATTTATTAAAGTACGATAGTGCACAGGGCCGGTTTGGACAGGAAGTTACTTCTACCGAAAATTCAATTATAGTAAATGGCCACGAAGTAAAAATATATGCACAAAAAGATCCTGCACAAATTCCATGGGGTACTCATGGTGTTGATGTAGTTATTGAAAGCACTGGCTTTTTTACCGATAAGGCAAAAGCAGAAGCACATATTACTGCAGGCGCAAAGAGAGTTGTTATTTCTGCACCAGCAACCGGCGATTTAAAGACAATCGTTTTCAACGTTAACCATTCTATTTTAGATGGTACAGAAACTATTATTAGCTGCGCAAGTTGTACCACCAACTGTTTGGCTCCAATGGCTAAAGTGTTGAATGATAAATTTGGTATCATCACTGGTATTATGAGCACGATACACGCTTACACCAACGACCAGAATACATTAGATGCACCTCATCCAAAAGGCGATTTACGCAGGGCACGTGCAGCAGCAGCTAATATAGTACCCAATAGTACCGGAGCTGCAAAAGCAATTGGCTTGGTATTGCCAGAATTAATTGGCAAATTAGATGGTGGCGCTCAAAGAGTACCTGTAATTACCGGTTCTGTAACAGAATTATACTCTATTTTAGAAAAAGATGTTACCCCAGAAGAAGTAAATGCAGCCATGAAAGAAGCCAGCAACGAAAGTTTTGGCTACAATGTAGATGAAATTGTTAGCAGCGATGTTATAGGTATCACTTTCGGTTCTTTATTCGATAGCACCCAAACAAAAGTGCAAAAAGTAGGCGACAAACAGTTAGTTAAAACTGTTAGCTGGTACGATAATGAAATGAGCTACGTATCTCAATTGGTGCGTACTGTAAATCATTTCGCTGGTTTAATTAAATAATACAATTGTTCTTTATTTCGATAAATAATTCGTAGCCTCTTATGCAAATAGGAGGCTACGTGTTTTAATAGCTAACTTGTATCTTTATAAAAATAAAATTGAAGCGATGCAAAAAAGAATTATTAAAACAGATAACCATGATACCAGGATTAATGGGTGGGAAGCCGACTATTAGGGGGTGCGGTTTAAAGTTGCTGATGTTTTAAGTTATTTGGCAGCAGGTATGAGTGAAGAAGAATTGTTGCAGGATTTTGATTATGTAGAAAAAAAAGATATTACCGTGTGCCTTGCTTATGCATCGAAAAAAACTGATCACGCCATAATACAAATAAAATACGGTACAGCTGATTCTTTAGAATTTGTGTCGATTTTAATCTGCCGCCTAAAATGGCATTGTGGCTTGGCGAAGGTTTCAATGTAAAAGCAAAATCTTTCAAAGAATTAAATTTTGATACTACTCCCGATGTAGAATTTTTTAAATTTGCAGCTGTAGCATACAACATCATCGTAATAACTACTAAGGGTATAGATTTTATTGATTATCAACATATAATTGGAGCGCCACAAAAGATAACTTATATAAGTGTTGGGAATATTTCCAAC
>JAYVUJ010000114.1:0-13563 GCA_043788035.1 Ferruginibacter sp.
ATAACAATCACATTAATCTTGCTACATACGTACACGAAGGCATAGGGATGCTTATTTTTTCTATAGTGCTGGCAATGGCGCTGGTGCTTTTTTTCTTCAGGGGTAATTTAAACTATTACAAAAAAAATAAATTGCTGCGCTTTGGTGCGTATGCCTGGCTGGTATAAAATAGGGTGCATGTACTATCTGGTTTACTGAGGGATTATTATTACATTGTACACATGGGGCTTGCCTATAAACGTATGGGCGTCTTGGTATTTTTAATACTGGTATTATTCGGGTTAATAACAGTCTTTATAAAAATACAGCAGCTTAAAACTACTTATTTTTTGATAAGGGTAAATGGTTGGTTTGCAATAATAATTTTAGTGGCTGCATCTTCTATCCATTGGGATGAACAGATAGCTACTTATAACCTGGCAAGAAAAAATACTATTCCTTTAGACATCAAATTCTTACTGTCTTTATCTGATAAAACATTGCCTATTGTAGAAGCTAATAAAGATGTATTGGATAAATATAGCACTAGCCGAATTGATGGTGAAGATGAAATGACAGACAAATCCCAGCTTTCACTCAAAGAAGTTTTTGAAATCCGCAAAAAGGATTTTATTAATGAACAAGCTGGCTACACCTGGCTTTCATGGAATTATGCAGATGAGTATGTTATTAAGCATTTATCCAAAACTGTAAATATTGCAGTAACTATACAGCAGTAAACAAAATAGCATTAATAAAAAATTAGTACATTAGGTTATGAGGAAAGTATTAAAATCATTTGTATTCGCCGGGCGCGGTATAAAGTATTGTTTTAAAGAAGAGGTAAATTTTCGGGTGCATGTACTGGCATCTATAATAGTAATAGCAGCCGGATGTTTTTTTTCTATAAGCCTAACAGAATGGTTGTTTATAATTGCATGCTGCACATTGGTACTGGCAATGGAAATGCTAAACACCGCCATTGAAAAAACGTGTAACCTTATCTCTACAAAATCTTATCCTGCCATAAAATTTATCAAAGATGTAAGTGCCGGCGCTGTACTGGTTTGCGCTATTGGAAGCGTACTGGTAGGTGCTGTAATTTTCATCCCTAAATTAGGACATCTCATAAGATTGTAATAATGATTAAAATTAATCCATCAACAAAAATAATTGCTTCATTTATTGCATTTATAATAGCAATGATTGCTTGCAGAGTTATTTATTCGGGCAGTTTACGCTACATATTCTTACTATGGAATTTATTTTTGGCTTGGATACCATTTCAAATAAGTATTGTGCTTATTAAAAGGGAAGCAGTCTCCAAATTAACCACGTTTTTATTATTATCAGCGTGGCTATTATTTTTTCCTAATGCATTATACACCATAACAGACCTTGTACATCTACAGGAAAGTAAACAAGATGCACCGGTTTGGTTTGATGCTATTTTGGTATTTACTTCATCAATTAGCGGTTTAATTATGGCATTTATTTCCTTATTTAATATAGAAGCATTTCTGCAGCGTACAGTAAAAGATGCAGTGGTAGAACGGTTAATTATCGGATGTATTTTTTTAGGCTCGTTTGGTGTTTATTTAGGCAGGTTTTCAAGATGGAACAGCTGGGATATTATTGCTGGCCCTTTAAATTTGGTAACAGAAACAGCTAAGGCATGTATACTTCCCGTACAATATTACCGAACCTGGGGCGTAACGGCACTGCTTACCTGTTTGTTTAGCTTACTGTATTATGCTATAAAAAAATTACCCGGTCTTTTTAAAGAGCCGAGTAATAAACTAATTGTTTGATATAAATTTTGCTTTAAAAATCAAGCCCCATGCTGAGGTAATAAATTGGTTTTCCTTTAAATAGGCCATTCATCTGCCAGGCAACATCTAACTTTAAAAAGTAACCTAATAAAGTGCTCCTGGCACCAAAGCCATAACCACCAGCAAATGGGCCAATGCCACCAGCTTTCTTTTCTATTTGTACAGGAGGCAAGCCATAAATTATAGACGGGCGGCCAATGCCTTTTAAGCCACCGCTCCAGGCGGTGCCTAAATCTGTGAACTGGGTTACTTCAAAATTGCGTAAAAACGAATTGTTAATAGGGCGGTTAAACAAGGTAGTAAATACTGGCAGCCTAAATTCACTATTTAAAACAATGGCATTATTGCCATTGGCAATATTTTGTATAAACCCTCTCACATTTTCTGATAGGCTTTGAAAAGCATAATCCACATTACGGTCTGGTGGGTTGTGGGTATTAAAATACCTGTCAGATCCATCAGCTTTTGTATTACTGCCAAACATCATCCAGCTATCTACGCCACCCAAGTAATAAATTGTTTTTTGGTTGCCCCAGCTAAAATCGCCGGCGGCACGGCCAGCCCAAATAAAGTTGCGGTAAATAGGGTAGTAATAACGGAAATCTGCACCAAAATTAAAATTGTATTTCCCATTATTATCTTTTTCCTTGCTGATGTCTGTATTCCAATCTCCGTAAATTTTATACCGTAAGCCGTTCCATATATTTTGCGTAGGGTTTAAAGTATTGTCGTACACATATTCTAAATGGGTTGTAGCATAAAGCTTTTTTAAGTCTGGGGTTTTTAAGCTTTGGGGATTATTTAAATCAGTCAACAAAACCGACTTATCGCTTCTAACACCAAAGGTTAATGCCAGCCTTTTAGAGTTATCAAAAGGATAAGCAACGTTTCCTTGGTAAAGATTGGTATAAATTCTTGCAGGGCCTGCATAACTTGTATTTATTTGTGCATCAGCCTCAATTACGTTCCGGTAATAAGTAGCGCCCCAATCAAACCTCCTTTTATAATTCTGGTAGCTCATCAGCCATTCGTTATCTTTTAAATTACTGGAAATCCTGAATGCGCCGGTAATCTTCACATCTTCCATCAACTCCGATGTACCTAATTTAATCAACCCATTTATTACCGTTGTAGACCCCAGGTTTATAGGCCCGCTTCCACCAGCATAAGGCTGGTAACGGTTGATGAGCAAATTATTGTTAAGGCTTGCACCAACATAATCCGCATAAAATTTAACCGGCTTGTACTCGTACAGTTTTGCCTTGCGCAACACATCATTTTTGGTTCCGCTTGCGGCGGCTATCTTTGCAATTTGGTTGCTGTCTACTTTCTCATCGCCAAATTCATTTTGAAAAACATTGGTTTTCTTTTTAGCTGTATCAGCATTTAATGGCTTATCGTATTTATTCATTTGCGTTCCACCAATCTTATCTGTCATTATTACCCGCTTCATATAAGCTGTAGGCGGCACCGTTATGTTGCGCCTTCTCAGCGTGTTCTCATCAATCTTTAATTTGTACAAAGTCTTTTCATCGCTTTGCCTTGTTACTTCGCTCACCTGGTTGTTATCGCCCGCAATACGGCTTTCTGCAACACTACTTTCATAATTGCTTAGCGGAAAGGTGTACACAGAATCCTTCGATACAGCCACAACGGCAATAGAATCCACATCTGTTTTTTTGTTCGCCCTTAATGTACTATCCACATCTTTTAAAGATGGGTTGCGCAATATATCATCACCAATCAAAACCAATGTATCTAACCCGGCGGCTTTGGTTGTAAAAAAGCCGGCATAACGGTTGCCAATCCCATTTTCATCGCTTATAAAAGTAAAGTGGTTACTGTTATAAGGCGTTGGGTACCGTGCGTTGCCATATTTTAGATCAGATAATTGTGTTATCTGATTAAGCTCTGGCTTGCCACCAAAATTGGTTATCATAAAAATATTATACCGGCTATGGCTTGGTAAAATAGTATCTGCAGTTTTAGCATTTGGGCTGGGGCGGTTGCTGCTAAAGATAATGCCCGTCTTTCCGGGAAAAGATACAAACGTTGCATCCAAATCATCATACACGTCATTGGTTATCTGTTTTACTTTTTCGTTCTGCAGGTCTAAAGTAAAAATATCTGTATGCCCATTTTTTACGGCACTTACTAATAAGGTCTTGCTATCCAGCATATATTTTATATCCTGCACCTGCTGAAAATCTTCCGTAAGGTCAAGCTTAGGATATTTTACACGGGTAACAAGGTCGTACACAAACAGTTTAAGCTTTCCTTCCTGCGAATAAACAACAGTAAGCCTTGTGCCTTTAGGGTCCCACGCAATAATAGGGTAGTAAGGGTTTGTTTCTTTTTGATAGCTGCGTACGCCATATTTCAACAATGTGGTATAATCAAAATCTTCGCTCAACTTTAAGCTTACAATACCTTTTTTAAATTCAACTACGGCAAAAGAGTTATTTCTTTTGTTTGGGTTTACGTTTATACGGTAATAATCCTGCCTTTTGTTAATATCGAAGCTTTCAATGTAATTTCCTTTCGGGTAAGGCTTCCTGCGGGCAATATCCTTGTAATACTTATCCTCTTCAAACTCCATGAAAGCTGCCAGAACGCCTTTAAATTTTTGTTTGCAAACCTGCTGGCAGGCACGGTTTAAATTTTTATACACTCTTGCCAGGTAAAGCAAATAAGTTACGTTTTCTTTTTTATATTTTTCTTCAATGTAATACCAAAAAGCATGCCCGGCAAGTTCTGGCTTTTCAAAAGCAAACTGATAAAAATTCTTATAATTGCCACTCAGGATCTCGCTCTTTAATTCATCATCCAGAGACGTGCTCCAATTTTCTCCGGTAAAGGCAACATAACCATCAGTAAGCCATTTTGGTAAATCAAGCAAAGCCTGGTTGCCTGCCACTTCGCCAAGGTCTTCGCCAAATAAAAGGTTATCTGTTAAAATACGGGCAATGCCTTCTTTAATTTGTTTGCGCAGGTTGGCGTGGTCGCCGTTAAAGTACACTACCATCTTATTATTTACCAACTTGGTACCGCCACTGGTGCTTTGCCAATCTTGCCCCAGCCCAATGTTAGATTGCTGCAGGTCTGCAAACTCATTATATACTACAATATTTGCCCGGCGCTGCATGCTATATTCCGTAAAAGTTTCAATAGCGGGCAATTCTTCTTCCGCCACCTGCAACACAAATTTGGCAAGCTCCTGCCCGTTTTGGTTAAAGTAGGTGTTGAAATTCTTGGTTTGATAATATTGCCATTTGAACTTTTTGTATTGCACCCTGTTCTTGCCAAACTCTACCGCATTTACCTGCGCAGATGCGGTGTAAGTGCCAACAAATATAATATACAGCGCTATAAAATATATTCTGCTCAACTTTGCCATGTTTTAAATAATATTTGATAATAAAATTACTCTATTCGACTCAATCATAAAAATATCCCTTTCTAATTTAAATTGATGCTAATGTTTCAAATCAAGTCTTTTGTTTTTAGCCCCATACAAGAAAATACGTACGTTCTTTACAATCAGTTTAGGGAGTGTTTAATTATCGACCCAGGCTGTTATTTTGATGATGAAAAAGATCAGCTGCGATCATTTATAGCCAGCCATAATTTAACGCCTGTAATGCTATTAAATACGCACTGCCATTTAGACCATGTGTTCGGTAATAAATTTATAGCCGAAACCTACGGCTTAACCTTGCAACTGCACGAAAACGAAAAAGAGGTATTGTCATTTGCGCCTACTTCGGGCTTAAAATACAATATGCCATTTGATAATTATGCCGGCGAATTCATTTTATTAAAAGAAGGAGATACAATTGAGTTAGGGGATGATGTACTTGAAATATTGGAAACACCCGGCCACTCGCCTGGAAGCATTTGTTTTTATTGCCGCAAACAAAATTTTGTAATTGGCGGCGATGTATTGTTCCAGCGCAGCATCGGACGTACAGACCTTCCCGGTGGCGACCATGAAACTTTGCTTACAAGCATCCGTAAAAAGCTGTTTGTGTTACCAAACGAAACGGTGGTGCATAACGGCCACGGCAACAGCACCACCATCGGCGAAGAAAAGTTGCACAACCCTTATTTGAAGTAAAATTTCTTAAATTTTTTTTTAAAATACAAATACAATTTTTGCCCCGGCTAATACAATAGCTATGTGCACCTTCACAGGCCTAGCACTTTTGTACTTTTGTTTTTCAGGCAGCTTTTATCATGCCTCTTAGGGCGTACACTGGTTCTATAGTTTTTAAAAGTTTATTGTACAAATAGGGTGTACAATTAAAAGCAGTCTGGTAAAATTACCCCACTTCAGGGCACGGGGGGCAATTCTTCATCCTGCGTTTGGCAAATTTCAATCAGCACACTATTACTATCTTTTGGGTGTAAAAAGCAAACCAGCTTATTATCAGCGCCAACTTTTGGCTGCTCGCTTAATAAAGTAAAGCCTTCGCCTTTCAACCTTTCCATTTCAACAAAAATATCAGCAACTTCAAAAGCAATGTGGTGTATGCCTTCTCCTTTTTTAGCAATGTATTTTGCAATAATTCCATCGTCCGTACTACTTTCCAGTAGCTCTAGCTTTGTCTCGCCAGTCTTAAAAAAAGCGGTAGTAACATTTTCACTAGCTATCTTTTCCATTTTGTAACACTGACTATTTAGCAGTTTTTGAAACAACGGAATAGAAGTTGCTAAACTTTTAACAGCAATACCAATATGGTCTATCTCAAGCATAAAAACAATATTTATTTACCTGCAATTTGTGAAATAAGGAAATTGATAGGTAATGATTGATTAGTAAGCTAAAAATAGAACCTTTTGTAGTAATTTCGTGTTATATTCACAAACAAATTATTATGTTAAAACTTCCTATATATTTAGATAATAACTCCACCACACCGATGGATCCCAGGGTTCTGGAAGCAATGACACCCTACTTTTTGGAGCATTATGGAAATGCAGCAAGCCGCAATCATCCTTTTGGATGGGAAGCTGAAGAAGCAGTAGATTACGCACGTGAGCAGGTTGCTAAATTGATAGGTGCCGATGCTAAAGAAATCATTTTTACTAGTGGTGCTACCGAAGGCGATAACCTGGGTATAAAAGGCGTGTATGAGATGTATTCCAGCAAAGGCAATCATATAATTACAGCAACAACAGAGCACAAAGCAGTTTTAGATACCTGCAAGCACATTGAAAAAACAGGGGGCGAGGTAACTTACCTGCAGGTTAAAAGAGATGGCTTAATAGATTTAAAAGAACTGGAAGCTGCTATAAGGCCAACTACAATCCTTATTGCTATTATGTATGCCAATAATGAAATTGGTACTGTTCAGCCAATAAGGGAAATTAGCGCTATTGCAAAAAAGCATGGTGTATTGTTATTTTCCGATGCGGTGCAGGCTGTAGGCAAAATACCGGTAGATGTAAATAAAGACGGTATTGATTTAATGGCATTTACTGCACATAAGATGTATGGGCCCAAAGGAATTGGAGCTTTATACGTACGCCGTAAAAACCCAAGGGTAAAAGTTACTGCCCAAATGGATGGCGGCGGTCACGAAAGAGGCATGCGTAGCGGTACTTTAAATGTGCCTGGCATTGTTGGTTTCGGCAAAGCTTGTGAGCTATGCCGTTTGGAAATGGAAGCAGACACAAAAAGAATAAGCATATTAAGGGATAAGCTGGAAACAGAATTGATGAAATTAGAAGAGGCGTACATCAATGGCAGCACAGAACATCGTTTGCCACATGTAACTAATATTTCTTTTAAGCATGTTGAAGGCGAAGGCTTATTAATGGGCTTTAATAAAAATATTGCCCTAAGTTCAGGCTCGGCTTGCACTTCAGCATCTTTGGAACCTTCCTACGTTTTAAAAGCTTTAGGTCTGGGAGATGATTTGGCGCATAGTTCACTACGTTTTGGTTTAGGGCGTTTTACTAACGAAGAGCAAATTGATTATACCATCAATGCAATAAGTGAAACAGTCTTAAAGCTAAGAGAAATGAGCCCACTTTGGGAAATGTATAAAGAAGGCATTGATTTGGATTCAATTGAGTGGGCAGCTCATTAATTCAATTAGTTAATCAGCCAATTTGCTGATGTACTAATTAAACAGCCGCAAATCCGAATATCGTTATTAAATCAGGAGAAGTTAACAATATTAAGGAATTAGCATATTAGCTAATTAGCACATTATAAAATTTAAAACAATGGCATATTCAGATAAAGTTATCGATCATTACACCAACCCGAAAAATGTTGGTACGCTTGATAAAAGTAGCAAAAGTGTTGGTACAGGCTTAGTCGGCGCCCCGGAATGCGGTGACGTTATGCGCTTGCAAATTGAAGTGGATGATGAAACAGGCATGATAACAGATGCAAAATTTAAGACTTTCGGTTGCGGTTCTGCGATTGCTTCTTCTTCTTTGGCTACAGAATGGCTTAAAGGAAAAAGTATTGACCAGGCACTAGCAGTTGATAATATGGATTTTGTTGAAGAATTAAATCTTCCTCCTGTAAAAATTCATTGTTCTGTTTTAGCAGAAGATGCAATTAAAGCAGCAATAAATGATTACCGTGTAAAAAACGGTAAGGAAGCAATCAAGTTCGAAGAAAGTGTAGTTCATTAATAGCTTCCACAAACCCCTTTAAGCAGGGCCATTAAAGCCTTAAATTTTAAAGATTATTTATAAATGGATAATGTTGCACTAAACATAGATAGTAGTCATGCAATTGCAGGTTCTAAAAACTCCCTTTCCGAAAGTAGGGGCTTTGATAATGCTATATATATTAGTGACAAGGCAAAAAGCAAAGTTATTAATTTGATGAAAGATGCAGGCCTAGGCGAAGACCCCTCTTATTTTTTAAGGGTTGGCGTAGTGGGTGGGGGTTGTAGCGGCCTTAGTTACAAAATGGATTTCGACAACGAACAAAAACCAATGGACCAGTCTTTTGAAGACAAAGGAATTAAGATTGTAACAGACTTAAAAAGTTTTTTATATTTAGTAAACACAGAACTGGAATTCAGTGACGGCCTCAATGGAAAAGGCTTTTTCTTTAATAACCCCAATGCAAGCCGCAGTTGTGGCTGCGGAGAAAGTTTTGCTGTATAAAAAAATCGTAAAGACTAAAATATTCATGTTGCCCATTTCGTTGAGATGGGCTTTTTTGTAAGCTTTAATCAAATGAATAAAAAAAATCCCGCAAAAGAGCGGGATTATGCAGTCGGTTTTGGTAAACGACGTATCTAAATTTTTATTTGATATTTAATTTTCATTAAACATCATTTCTCTAAGATTTGTAGTAATGGTAAAACAGTAATTAAAATAATGCATTAATTAACTTATCATTTACATAGACAAGCGACTGTTTTAAAATGCTGCATGGAAAAACAAATTATTTAAAGATTTATTTTATTTAAAAGCAAAACTTAACCTTTTATCGATTTATTTTACCGTTTAAATGATAATTGTCAATATTTAGGTCAAAAACAACTATTAAAATAATTTGTAAACAGGTGATTTTTATAATTTACAATTGTTTAAAACTTATTTTCTAGTTGGCTAAGTAGTAAATTGCACCAATTTTATGCCTATGTGGAGTATTTGTAAAAAGGAGCTGCATCAATTTTTTAGTAACCTTACCGGTTATATTGCTATTATCTTATTTTTATTAGTAAATGGTATTTTTTTGTTTGTCTTAAAAGATAGCAACCTTTTTGATTTTGGGTATGCTACACTAGATAAATTTTTTGAATTATCTCCCTGGATATTAATTTTTTTAGTGCCAGCCATTACCATGCGTTCCTTGTCTGAAGAATTTAAAACAGGCACTTTTGAAATTTTGAAAACTAAGCCTTTATCTAACTGGCAAATAGTGGCTGGCAAATATTTTTCTATTTTAGCCGTAATGCTTTTTGTAATAATACCAACGTTCATCTACATCTTTACTATCAAAAGTTTAAGTGCCGCAGGTGCAATAGATGGTGGTGGTATTGCTGGCAGTTACATTGGATTATTTATATTGGCTGCCGTATTTGCTGCTATCAGCCTTTGTTGCAGCAGCTTTACCAATAACGCTGTTGTGGCTTTTTTAGTAAGCGCATTTGTTTGCCTGGTACTTTATTTTGGTTTTAATGCGTTAAGTAAATTACCCTTATTCTTAGGCGGGGCAGATTATTATATTGAAATGGCTGGCATCGATTTTCATTACCGCAGCATAAGCCGTGGAGTGCTCGACAGCAGGGATGTCCTTTATCTTTTAAGCCTTATTTTTTTGTTTCTTTTAGTAACTGTGCAAAACCTGCGTAAGCGTTAACCAATTATTCATGAAATTTATTAATAAGATAATTAGTACTAAAATTTGGTTGCCATTAGCAATTGTGCTGTTAATAACGCTTAACTGGATAGGATCGAAATATCACACAAGGATAGATCTTACGGCTGAAAAACGTTTTACGCTTTCCCATTCTACAGAATCTATTTTAAAAAATCTGGATAGCACAGTTGATATAACTGTTTTATTAACCGGAGATGTAAAATCTGAATTCAAAAAATTATCTACCACCACCAAAGAATTACTGGACAATTTTAAAGATCAAGGCGGCAATAAAATCCAATACAAATTCGAGTTGCCTGGCGAAGGGCTGGATGATTCTTTAAAGGCACATGTTTTTGATTCGCTTGTTAGCCTCGGTTTACGACCTACCAACCAACAGGTTCAGGTGAAAGAAGGCGAAGGAAAAAACCAGCGCCAGGTTTTTCCAGGCGCAGTTATTAAGTACGGTGGCCGAACAATTGCCATCGATTTACTGCAAGGGCAGGTACAAAAAAATGTATTTAATTCGGATGATATTTTAGACAAACAAACTTTAAACAGCGCCGAGGCTTTATTGGAATATAAGTTTGCCAATGCCATTCAAAAATTAACCCAAAAAGACGTGCCTGTTGTTGCTTATGCGTATGGCAATGGCGAGCCGCCTTATAGCTTTTTACCTGTAAACGATGTGTTTGAAACGCTTGGCAAAAACTTTATTGTTGATACCGTAAATGTAAGGATGCAGCCCTTTTTAAACCCGGAGTACTCCACCATTGTAATTGTAAAGCCTACCGAAAAATTTAGTAGTGATGATAAGTTTAAGCTAGACCAATATATAATGAATGGCGGGCATTTATTATTTTTTATGGATGTACTGTATGCGGAAAGAGACAGCCTGCAAAATGGCGAACTAATTACTTACTCAAGGGACCTTGATATAAACGACCTGCTTTTTAAATATGGTGTAAGGATAAATACCGATTTAATTGCTGATAAGCATTGCGATAAAATACCCGTAGAAGTAGGCTCGGTAGGAGGGCAAAGCCAAAAGCAACTGTTACCCTGGCCGTATGCACCTTTATTGCAGCCCGGTTCTGATAATGCCATTGTAAAAAATGAAGCAGATGTATTAGGGCAGTTTGCAAATTCTATCGATACTGTTGAAGCAGCCGGCATAACTAAAACAATACTGTTATCCTCCTCTGCTAATGCGTACACATTGCCAACCCCCGCAAGGATTGAATTAAATAGTTTGAAAACTATTGAAGACATAACCAGGTTTAACCGTAAAAATATACCCGTTGCTGTTTTGCTGGAAGGAAAATTTAAAAGCATGTACGCCAACCATGCCAGCCAGGCACAATTGGACACATTGAAAAACTATAACCTTACCTATGCAAAAGAAAGCGTTTCGCCAGGCAAAATTATTGTGGTAGCAGATGCTGATATTGTGCTAAACCAAGTTTCAGAAACCGTAGGCCCTTTGCCCATGGGTACCAATAAATTCACGAAAATTCAATATGCCAATAAAGATTTCTTTTTAAATTGTACTGAATATCTTGCCAATAAAAACAATATCTTAGATGCAAGGGCAAAAGATTATACGCTTCGTTTATTAGACGTTCAAAAAACACAAGCCCAGCGTTCGCTTTGGCAAATAGTAAATATTGCAGTGCCCATTTTACTGGTATGCTTGTTTGGCTTTGGTTACCAATGGTGGCGTAAAAGAAAATATACTAAATAAAAGTAATGGATAAAACGGAAATTATATACCTGGTTTTTTGTGCCGTAATTGCAGTGGCCTTAATTTTCGACCTTGGTCTGCTGAGTAAAAAAAACCATATAGTAACCTTAAAGACTGCCTTTATACAAACATGTTTTTGGGTATTTTTGTCATTGGCTTTTTGCAGTTTTATTTGGGTACTTAACGAAGGCGGGCATGGTAAAACTGATGCTATCTCTTACATATCCGCCTACCTTTTAGAATGGTCGCTATCTATCGATAATATTTTTGTGTTTATCGTCATTTTTAATTTCTTTAAAGTAAAGCCAATCAATTATTCCCGTGTATTGTTGCTGGGTATTTTAATGGCAATTGTTTTTCGTATTATTTTTATTGCCATTGGCACCACACTAGTTGCAAGGTTTGATTGGGTAATGTATATCTTCGGCGTATTTTTAGTTTATACTGCCATAAACATGTTTAAAAGTGATGAAGAAAGCGAATTTCGGCCAGAAAAAAATTGGGCTTTAAAAGTATTGAAAAAAATTATGCGCACTACCGACCAGGAACCCCATGGCCGCTTTTTAATTGTACAAAATAAAAAAGTATACTTTACTACTTTAGCCATGGTAGTGGTTATGCTGGGCTTGATAGATATTGTTTTTGCAATAGATTCTATACCGGCGGTATTTTCTATCATTCCCGACCCCTCAAAAAAAATGCTTATTTACTCCTCCAACATATTTGCTGTGCTTGGCTTACGGAGCCTTTTTTTTTTATTACAAGGAGCTGCTAATAAATTTAATTATTTGCAGCAAGGCATTGCCATTGTATTACTATTTATCGGCGTAAAAATGCTGATAAATAAATGGGTACACATGCCTACCAGCATCTCCTTATTGGTAATTGTGGTTTGTATAAGCGGGTCTATTTTTTATTCTATCTGGCATAAAAAAAATGAGGCGCAGGATGCTGTCCATTAATCATTCATCCCTTTAAAAAAATTACTTGTATACTATATTTCAAATTGCGCAAATAATAAAAGCCGATTGGTTGCAGCAAAGGGAAGATTTACCTGTTGGGCATATTTTGTTAGACAGCCGTAAATTATTATTTCCTGAAAGCTCTTTATTTTTTGCCCTTGGCGGACCAAGAAGAAATGGCAACTCGTTTATAAAAGAGTTGTATCCAAAAGGAGTAATTAATTTTGTGGTAAATGAAGCTGTTGATCGGCAAATTTTAGCGCAATACCCGGCAGCTAATTTTTTACTGGTAAGCGATGTGCTGCAAGCCCTGCAATTGCTTGCTGCTTATCACCGAAAACAATTTACAATCCCGGTAATTGGCATTACAGGCAGCAATGGCAAAACAATTGTAAAGGAATGGCTATACCAATTATTAAGCAATAATTACAATATTGTAAGAAGCCCTAAAAGTTATAACTCGCAAATTGGTGTGCCGCTTAGTGTTTGGCAAATGAATGAAAGGCATACGTTAGGTATATTTGAAGCGGGCATTTCTCAGCCCAATGAGATGCAGCATTTGGAAAAAATTATTGAACCTACCATTGGCGTATTTACCAATATCGGGCAAGCGCATAGTGAGGGCTTCCTTAACATACGGCAAAAAATAAATGAAAAGCTAAAGCTTTTTTTGCATGCAGGATTATTGATTTACTGTGCTGACGG
>JAYVUJ010000115.1:0-5725 GCA_043788035.1 Ferruginibacter sp.
GCGAACCTCCATAAACGCCCCTAAAAACAATGGTAACAAAAACAATGGCACGCTAATAAAGCTTTTTAAAAAAGAAGGGTAACAAACTACAAAAGGCACACTGCTCGGCTATATTTAAAGCATAGCAGCCCTGCAAGTAATCAGCTTATCTGTAAGCATAGATACTGCCGCCAGCTTATTAAGCACAAATAATGTAGCTGCCTCCACCGCATTTGTGCCATTCAATTATAGTAACCTTGGCGAGCTGCAAACAAGTTACCAAACATTTTTCAGGCATACCAACTTTTTACAAATTACTTGAGCAATGGTTTTTATATACAAAAAAAATGTTGCTGCATAAAGATGCTGCGTTTTTAGAAAAAGCTACACAGTAATTTATTGCAATAAAAAAATTTAGATGTCCAGGATGTAGCATTGAGCCAAAAAACATTCAAAGCCAACCAATCATTAAAAAATGATAAAGTTATTCCTGATTTTGATTACCGGAACGAGCAGTCTAAACTGATCAATAAAAACCTTACGCTGCCTTTAATCAATGCGGGCATCATCAGTAACGAAGTGCTGCGAAATGAATAGCACAAAGAAATAATGGAACTGGAAAATACCATCGCCCAGCAAAAAAGCATTTTTTCTCAAGCATTGAATACCTTTAAAAGCCAGGTAGACGACTGGAAGAAAAAGTATTTATTAGTAGCACCAATCGATGGTAAAATTTCCTTTGCCATATTCTTACAGGCAAACCAGGAGCTGCAGGCAAACCAGGCTGTTTGTTTTATCAAACCGAAAAAATACACCATACTATGGGGAAATATTTATACCGCAGGCAAACTTTGGCAAAGTAAAAGTTGGGCAGGATGTGTTATTAAAATTCCCTTCGTAGCCGTTTCAAGAATATGGTAGCCTTAAAGGCAAAATTGATTTTATCTCAACTATTAGTACCGATAGCGGTTACGTGGCTGAAGTAGTATAGCCGCAAGGGCTTGCTACAAGTGATAAAAAAAAGCTTCAATTTAGGGATGGCTAACAACACATGGAGAAATTATTACTGCTGTAATGCGGTTGCTGCAACGGTTTTATTATAATCTTGTAAAACAGGCAAAGCAATAGCCTGTCATGTTCACTTGACTTGACTACTGGCCTAAATGATAAAAAGGAGATTGTAGGTACCAGATAAGCCTTTACGAATTTAGCCTAAAACCAATACCATGTATAGTTTCCAAAACAATCGATGGGTCTGGCTTAAAATGCTTGCGTAATTTGGTGATGAATACATCCATGCTCCTGCCCAAAAAGTAATCATCCTTTCCCCAAACACTTAATAATACTTCTTCTCTCTTTAATACTTTGTTGGTATGCTGGCAAAAGAAATTTAGCAGGTCGGCTTCCCTTTGTGTTAAAGAAATCATTGTATCGCCATCCAATATCTTAAGGTCTGCAAAAGAAAATTTCATCCTTCCAATGGTGTACTCCTGGCTTTGCTCAAAGTGCATTTTTTTGGTGCGCCTTAAAAATACTTCCATACGCAATAATAGTTCCTGCATGCTAAATGGCTTGGTAATATAATCGTCGCCGCCACTTTTAAATCCTTCCAGTTTATCCTGTTCCATCGATTTGGCGGTTAAAAATAAAATAGGCACCACATCGCTTTTTTGCCGTATTTTTTTTGCCACTGCAAAGCCGTCTTTAACGGGCATCATTACATCCAGCAGGCAAATATCGAAATCAATTTTTTGGAATTGTTGCCAGGCCATTTCCCCATCCCTGCACCATTCTACTTCAAAGCCGGCTTCTTCCAAATTATCTTTTATAACAAAGGCTAGTGAGGCATCATCTTCTGCTAGTAAAACTTTTGCTTTTTTAGGCATGGGTATTTATTTTTGTGGTAATAATATTTTAATTTCTGTGCCGACGCCGGGCACGCTTTTTATAACGATTCTTCCATCGTGAGCGTCTATAATTTTTTTAACAAAGTTTAGTCCGAGCCCAAAACCATTTACTTGATGTACGTTACCAGTTGGTACGCGGTAAAATTTTTTAAAGAGGTATTTAAAATTTTTTTCTTCAATGCCAATACCCTTATCTTTTATAGAAATTGAATATATATCATTTTCTTCCTTTTGTACTTCAATAGCTATATAAGGGATACCATTGCTATATTTTATAGAATTTTCTATTAGGTTTATAACTACCAATTGCAAATGTACCCTATCTGCGTGTATTATCGGCCCACTATCCGCTGGCATAAAATGTACAATAGCATTTTTATTGTCTATCAAAGGCTCCAGCTTATCAAGGGCATGTTGTATTAGCTCATTCAGCTCGCAGGGTTCTTTGTGTACTAAAATGTGTTTATTATCTCCCGTAGCGGTAGTTAACAGCCTTTCTACCTGGCTTTGCAAATGTTCAGTCTGCTCCTTTATTACAGTGCCATATTTAAGCAGCCTGGCAGGCTGCGTGGTAATTGAAGGCTGCGTCAATACATCGCTGGCAATTTTCATTACGGCAAGAGGCGTCTTAAATTCATGTGTAAAATTATTTACGAAATCTTTCTGCAGCTCATTTAAAAATTTTTGCTTGTACAAATAAATTAGGCTTACGGAAAGCCCGATCAGTACTAATAAAAGCGATACTGCGGTAACAATCCAAAACAGCATTTCGTGAATAATGTATTTACTGCGGTGCGGAAAATTAAGCAATAAATAATCGTAATTTTTTTTGATGGGGGAAAGGCTGATGCTTTCATTTTCAGGATAGCGGGAGGCTGCAGAAGATAAATAAAACTGGTATCGAAAATCGTTTTTTTTCGCGCTATATACAGCTACGTTACAATCTGTCCACACATCAAAATCTTCAAATTCGTTGCTTAAATGTGCTGGCAAAGAATCTTTTAGTGGTATAGAGTCTAGCTTTACCAAAAAGGTATTAGGGTCTATCCTTTCAATAACCTGCTTAACCTGAAATGATGGGTTATCGGCAATTTTTACATCCTCGTACAAGCCACGGATGCTTTTGGCGACAGCAGCACTAAATTGCTGCTCTTCTAATGTGTACACCCTTTTTAACCAAAATAGTTGAGCAACAATTATTAGGGCAATAATAACAGTAATACTTAGCAATATCCATTTTAAAGTTGCGGATCTCATTGTTGTAAAGTTCATGATTCCGATTATATATGTTGTTCAGGGTGTGGTTAAAGCCATGTTAACCGCTGTAAAGGCTAATCCTTTCATATTGTTCTATCAATAATTAATACCGTTAAGTTAGGGCTTTTCCTCTCCAAAGGAAAGGGGGCAGGTTAAGGCAAACGTCAAATCCTTTTCTTAACGGCATTGTATCAATGATGGATAACAAAGCCTACATCTACAATTTAGCTTTTTCTTTTAAGTAAATTAAAAACGGTTGTATAATGCCATCTATAAGTACTAAATATAAAGCGCATTGTACTAATTTTAAAGATTAAATAATTATTATATCAAACATTTGTATTAATAATTTGATTGCACGCTAAAAATTTAACCAATCAAAAATGCAGGCATTTTGTTATAAAATCATATAAACAATCTAAGTTTACATTATGAGTGGTTCTTCGCAAATATTCCAGACTTACAATGCTAATCGTTGGAGGAGTTTTAAGTGGTCTTTCCGGATCCTGATAATGATTGCTATTTTTTTTTTTATAGTACTAATTATTGCTTTAATAAGAGGTGTCAATCCTTCGGAAGTTAATATTGAAAATCTTTCAAAATCTTATGAAAATAAGCTTGACCCCTCTAACCCATTAACCCTTACCACTACCCAGAATAAAAAATTTAAAGGCTTTAAGACTTTTCTTATCAATAGGATAAAGGAAGACTCTATAAAATCTATCCGCCAGGCACAAAACAAGCCCGTAAATAAAATACCTTTTATACGTGCCGCATTTTACACGCCCTGGACGGGTATTACATCTTTACCAGATTTAGATAAATATGGCGATAAGCTGAACACTATTTTTCCTGAATGGTTTTTTATAGATACTGCCAACCATTTTCGGTTACAGACAAGGATAGATACCGGCATTACAATGATGCGGGCAAAAGGCTTGCGGATAATGCCCATGCTAACCAATTTTAATTCTACCAAAGTAGATAAGGACGGTAACTTACAGCCAGATTTTGACGGTGGTTTGTTACACGGTATTTTAAATAACCCTGCTAAACAAAAAGAATTTATACAGCAAATTGTGGATACTTTGCTGCACTACAACTTACAAGGCATTAATATAGATTTTGAGGAATTAATTGAAACAACCAGTGAACCTCTTACCAACTTTCAAAAAGAATTATACCAGGCTTTGCATGCAAAAAATTTAGTAGTAACTATGGATGTGTCCGTAAAAAACGATGACTACGATTATAAAAAATTATCAGACTTTAACGATTTTATTATTTTAATGGCGTACGACCAATACAGTAATATAGGTACCGGAGCCGGCCCCATAAGTGCACAAAAATGGATTGAAGAAGCGCTGGACTGGACAGCATCTAAAATAGAGAGCAGTAAAATAATTTTAGGCGTTGCAGGATATGGTTACGATTGGACAACTGATGAGGAGGGAAATAAAGTAGTGAATGATATAACTTATACCGAAGCTATTAACCGTGCAAAAATAAGTAACTCAACAATTGATTATGATGATGATAGCTATAACCTACACTTTAGTTATACAGACGAGCACACCGATGAAGCTACTAAACAGCAAATAAAAGTAAACCATAACGTATGGTTTACAGATGCCGGTACTACTTTTAATATACTGCGTTTTAGTGACGAGTATAGTACGGCCGGCACAGCATTGTGGCGCCTTGGTGGCGAAGACCCAAGGATGTGGTCTTACTATAACATCAATTTAAGCAATGCAGCATTGCAAAAAAATCCTTTCGATTTTAAAATCCTTGCCACAACCCCTGTGAATGTAAACCAAACCCCAACCTCTACCGGTGAAGGTGAGTTATTACGCATTTTATATAAGCCCCAGGAAGGGGTTATTAACTTGCAGATAGACACTTCGGAATTACTGATTACAGAACAAATTTATAAATCATTGCCATCTGGTTATGTGTACCAAAAATTTGGGGAAGATAAATCACCCCTGGGGCCTGGTCATAAAATTATATTAACTTTTGATGATGGGCCAAGCCCGGAGTTTACGCCACAGATTTTAAACATCCTTGAAAAAGCTAAAATACCGGCTACTTTTTTTGTAATAGGTTTAAATGCAGAACAAAATATTCCCATATTACAACGGGAATTTAAAAATGGTTTTGAAATTGGCAACCATACTTTTACCCATGGCAATATTGCAAAAATGAGCCCCCAACGGGCCGAACTGGAAATGAAGGCTACCAGGCTTTTAATTGAAAGCATAACCGGGCACTCAACCATTTTATTCCGTGCACCTTACAATGCGGATAGTGAGCCACAAACATTTGAAGAAATTGAGCCGTTAGCCCGAAGCCGCAAGGATAATTATATTACAGTTGGTGAAAGCATTGACCCTAATGACTGGCAGGTAGGCGTAAGCGCAGATAGTATAGTAGCCCGCACTATCAGCCTTGCAGAATTAACAGATGCAAGCATTATATTACTACACGATGCCGGTGGCGAAACAAGGGCAGCAACCGTTGAGGCCCTGCCCCGTATAATTGATTACTTTAAAAAGAAAGGCGCCAAATTTACCACCGTT